>JAFXYP010000065.1 GCA_017541665.1 Lentisphaeria bacterium
CAATGGAGATTTATTATGTCCGGTCACAGTAAATGGGCAAATATCAAGCACAAAAAAGAGGCAACCGACAAGAAGAAAGGTCAGGCGTTTTCCCGTCTGGCCAAGGAAATCATGGTTGCCACCAAGCAGGGCGGCAAGGATCCTGCCTCCAACATCAAGCTCCGCATGGCACTCGCCTCCGCGAAAGCCAGCAATATGCCCCGTGAAAACATCGAACGCGCCATAAAGAAGGGCGCGGGCGAACTCGGCGATGTCGCCTACGAGGAAATCACCTACGAAGGATATGGGCCCGCGGGCACCGCGTTCGTCGTCGAATGCCTCACCGAAAACCGCAACCGCACCATCGGCGACGTCCGCATGACGTTCGACCGCAACGGCGGCAACCTGGCGGCCAGCGGCGCCGTGTCCTGGATGTTCCAGCGCAAGGCCCACTTCATCATCGAAGGCGAGAACGCCGACGAGGACAAACTGATGGAACTCACGCTCGAAGCGGGCGCGGAAGACATCACCGCCGAAGACGGCATCGCCGAAATCTGGGCTGCCCCGGAAGCCTTCGCCGACATCGCCAAGGCGCTTGAAGACGCCGGCATCGAATGCTCCGAAGCCAAGCTCACCCGCAAGCCGGAAAACACCGTCGGCATCAACGACCTCGCCAAGGCCCAGCAGGTCCTCCGTCTGGTCGAACGCCTCGAAGAGCTCGACGACGTCCAGGCCGTCTACTCCAACGAAAACATCGCCAGCGAGGTCCTCGACGAGATCGACGCCCAGGGCTGACCCGCCTTTTCTTCCCCGGCACGGAGGACGCCCAGGATGATTATCATCGGCATTGATACGGCCATCCGAAAAACTGGATACGGCGTAATCGACATGCGGACCAACGGTTCCATCCGGATCCTGGACTGCGGCCTGATCCGCAACGCGACCTCCCTGCCCCACAGCGAATGTCTCAGGCGTCTCGCCGGAGGCATTCGCGAACTTGTTTCGACGTTCAAGCCGGAGGCTGCCGCCATCGAATCGGCGTTCGTCTCCCGGAATGTCAAAACGGCCATGATCCTGAGCCTCGCCCGGGGCGCCGTCATCACCGCCCTGGCCGAATGCTCCGTCCCGGCCTTCGAATACTCTCCGAAGAGCGCCAAGCGCGCCGCGACCGGACTCGGCGAAGCGGACAAAAGCCAGGTCGCCGCGATCATGGCGAACCTCGGGGGGCTTGACATCTCGCAAATCCCGGACGACGCCACAGACGCCCTCGCGCTCGCCTACTGCCACGGCAACATGGTCGTGCGCGCAGGTACCGCCGGCCTCGTCAAACAACCTCAACCGATCTGACCAAACGGAAGGCATGTCATGATTCTTACAAAATACGGTAAAAAGGAATGGGGGATGGCGCTCGCCGCCTTCTTCGGCGTGAGCGGGCTCAGCATCGCATCCGTGTTTCTCGGCATCCTCACGCCAGGCATCATGCTGGCCGTCATCGCCTTCGCCGCACTCGCATGCTTCGCCGTCTGCGCGTTCTTCCGCGACCCGCCGCGCAAGGTCGCGGCCGACCCGTCCGCCATCGTATCGCCCGCCGACGGCACGATCCGGGACGTGGAGCTGATCAAGTCCGAAACGCTGGAATGCGACGAGCTTCGCCGCCTCTTCCATGACAAGGACATCCTCCGCATCGGCATCTTCCTCTCCATCTTCAACGTGCACCTGAACCGCGCGCCGTGGGACATGAAGGTGGAATTCAAGGTCTACAAGCCGGGCAAATACCTCGACGCCCGCGACCCGGACGCCGGGAAAGTCAACGAATCCATGCTCATCGGCGGCACCTGCCCGTTCGAAGGCGAGACCTTTCCCGTTGCGGTCAAGCAGGTCTCCGGCGCCATCGCGCGCCGCATCGTCTGCCCCGTCAACCCCGGCGAGACCTACGCCAGGGGCCAGCGCTACGGCATGATCAAGTTCGGTTCCCGCACGGAACTCTACATCCCCGCCGGAATGGGCATCGACGTGGCCGTGAACGTGGGCGAATCCGTCCGCGCCGGATCCTCCATCCTCGCGTTCGTCCGCCCCGAGGCGAAGACGAAACTTCATGCTCTGACCGAAGAGGCCGCCGCAAAGGATATGCAATGAACGACGAAAACGGACAGGACCGCAATGCACCGCCTTCCCGCGGGCTGCTGCGCTGGCTGAAGTTCATCCCGAACACCCTCACGCTGTGCAACTCCCTCTGCGGGTACGCCGCCATTCTCATCACGCTCCAGGCGTACAAGCATGTCGACGACCAGCAGGCCATGGCAACGATCTTCGCCTGGAGTGCCGGCATGATCCTGTTCGCCATGGTCTTCGACATGTTCGACGGACTCACCGCGCGCCTCCTCCATACGTCCAGTCTCCACGGCATCCAGATGGACTCCCTCGCCGACATGACCACGTTCGGCGTCGCTCCCGCCACCCTCGTCGCCGTCATGGCGCACAACATGCGCCACATCGAACGCGCCGGCGAATTCGTCCCCATCTGCGTGCTCTGCGGCATCTACCTCGGGTGCGCCGCGCTCCGCCTCGCCACCTACAATGTCCACGCGATGTTCGAGAAGAAGAGCAGCGACATCTTCACCGGCCTGCCCTCCCCCGGCGGCGCCGCCGCGCTCTGCACCATCATCCTCTTCGCCGCCACGGAAAAAGGCAGCAACACCCTGCGCGAATACTTCCGCTACCTGCCGACCTACGCGATGATCCTCGGATTCCTCATGGTCAGCCAGGTCCCCTACCTCCATTTCGGCAAGTACCTGGCATCCGCGCGCTACCACAAAAAGCGCGCCCTGCTCATCGCCCTGCTGCTCCTTGGCTGGCTCGTCTCCTCCTTCCTCGTGAACCCGTTCCTCTTCCCGTTCCTCGTCGTGAACATCTATGTCGTCTGGGGGCTGATTGCGTATTTCGCGCTGAAGATCGGGTTCGTGAAGCACACGCATCCGCTCGTGCCGGAGCTTCCGCCCGGAGCGGAGCAGGAACACGACCCGGCCGAAGACGGAGACCGGAAGCCATGAATATCCTCATCACAGGCGGAGCCGGATTCATCGGCTCCCATCTCGCCGAATCCTGGCTGAAGGACGGGCACAGCGTCTCCATCATCGACGATCTTTCCACGGGCTCGCTTGACAACCTGAAGCGCCTCCCGCATCAGGATCGCATCGAATTCGTCAGGGGCAACGTGATCTCGTCCCGCACCCTCCCCGGCCTCATCGAAAAAGCCGACATCATCTACCATCTGGCCGCTGCGGTCGGCGTCGAGCTGGTCGTCCACGACCCGATCCGCACGATCGAAACCAACGTCTCCGGCACCAGCCGCATCCTGAAGCTCGCCGATAAGTTCGGCGGCCGCCGCATCTTCATCGCGTCCACCAGCGAAGTCTACGGCAAATCCGCCTCCGTGCCGTTCCATGAGACCGACGACCTCATCATCGGCCCGTCCACACATTCCCGCTGGAGCTACGCCTGCAGCAAGCTCATCGACGAGTTCCTGCTCATGGCGTATCACCGCTCGAAAAACCTCCCCGGCACCGTCACGCGATTCTTCAACACCGTCGGGCCGCGCCAGACCGGGCGCTACGGCATGGTCATCCCGCGCTTCGTCTCCGCCGCGCTCCAGGGCAAACCGCTCCGCGTCTTCGGCACCGGCGAACAGACCCGCTGTTTCTGCCACGTCGCCGACACGGTCCGGGCGTTGCGTCTTCTCCCGGACTGCGAGGCGTCGTTCGGCCAGATCCTGAACATCGGCAGCACGCACAGCATTACGATCCACCAGCTCGCGGAAACCATCATCCGCCAGCTTCACAGCTCCTCGAAGATCGAGGTCATCTCCTACGACAAAGCTTACGAGCCCGGATTCGAGGACATGCTCCACCGCGCCCCGGACTGCACAAAGATCGGCCGCATCTGCGGATGGAAGGCGGAACTCCCCCTCGACCGCATCATCTCCGACGTCGCCGACCAGATGCGCGGAAACTGACTGCCGTCATCACGGTCTATCTCCCTGATTATAAGACCTATAGATCCTACAAGACTTGTCTTCCCCAGTCCCCCCTTTACGGAGAGGGCACCCTACACGCGGGACTCGAAGCCGATGCGCGGGTCGGCGATCACGTACAGGATGTCCGACAGCAGGATGCCGGCGAGCGTCAGGAATCCGCTGAACGCGAAGAGCGTCATCATCAGCGGGATGTCGCGGCTGCTGAGCGCGAGCATGGAAAGCGCGCCCATGCCGGGGATGTTGAAGATATATTCGATCAGGATGCTGCCGGACACCAGACCGGGCAGGATCCCCGCGAACAGCGTGATCATGATGATGAGGGCATTGCGGAACGCGTGGACGTAGATGACCTCCTTTTCCGGCAGGCCCTTGGCGCGCGCCGTGCGGATGTATTCCTGACGGATCACGTCGAGCATGCCCGCCCGCGTGAAGCGCGCGATCCCGGCGAACGAAGCGTAACTGAGACAGAAGACGGGCAGGACGTAGTGGAGCGACGTCACCCACATGATCCGCCACGAGCTCATCCCCTGCGTGATGTCCGGCGTCAGACCCTTCAGCGGGAAGATCGGCGCAAGCCCGCCCACGCAGAGCGTCGCCTGGAGCAGCAGCGCCACGGAGATCGCCGGCAGGGAATACAGGAAGAACAGGAACAGCGTCGTGCATTTGTCGAATACGGTGTCGTGCCGCACCGCGGTCTGAATGCCGATCGGGATGGACAGTATGTACGTGACGAGGATCGCGAAAATGTTCAATTTGATCGTAACGGGGAGGCGTTCCAGGATAAGTTCGGTCACAGGCCGCCCCTTGTCGACGGCGACGGACGCGCCCAGGTCGCCGTGCAGCGCATCCCATATCCACAGCCCGAACCCGACGATGATCGGCTTGTCGAGGTGGAGCTTCTGCTCGATGATCTTGTTGCGTCCCAGGTCGGTCTTGTCGCTCGACATGGAGCCAGCGGCGTTCTTGCCGCCGCCCTCGGCGGAGAGGAACGTGCTTTTGGACGGGTCGCCCGGCGCGAGGCGCACCAGCGCATAGCTCGCAAGCAGGATCACGAACAGCGTGAAGAAGCCGAGGGCAAGGCGTTTGACCAGATATGTCCAGAATTGTCCCTTCATGCGCGGGGGGCGTCCTTTCTGTGCCGGATGCAGGATGTGAAATCAAATAAAAGCGGACACGATCAGGAGAGGTGCCCTCTAAAAATTTACCTCAATTTCCGCCGAATGCAAATCCGTGTCCGAAAAAAACGCGCAAAACAGGCACTTTTCCCGTTTCACGCTTGATTTTCCGGCCTCCGGGATGTATTATATTGTAACTACGCAACCAACGGCACCCGCAGGTGCAGGTCATCGTCCATCATGGTTTTCATTCTGCTTATTTCCGCGCTTTTCCTGCTCGCGTTCGCGTTCCTGGACATGTCGCACGAATTCCTCAAGAAGCGGATTCGCCGCATCAGCGCGGAGAAACTGGACGACCCGTGCCCACGCGAACTCGACTACCCCTTTTTCAAACTCGCCGGATCCACCTCAAGCTATGCTCCGTGGCGGCGTTATTCCCGGGCGGAAACGCAAATCGCAAACCGGGACGACTTCATCCGGCAGACCGCGCCCGGGCTTTTCGACAGATTCATCCTTCAGGAACGCATCCTTCGGCTGTTTTTCGGGGCGGCCTTCTTCGTGTTCGCGATGGATGTCCTCGCGGTCGTCGTGCATATGATCCGGCACTGAGACGCGCCCCCGTTCAAGCATTCTATCTCCGACCGCGGCTCAGGCCGAAGCGACGAGCTGAAGTCCCTTGAGGTAGCGCCCCTCCGGGAACGAGGTCAGGACGGGATGGTCCGGCCCCTGGGAAAGCCAGCGCACCGTGCGCAACGGCCGCCGCGCATCCGCCGCCGCGGAATCCACGATCTTCGCGAACAGCTCGTCGTCGATCGCGCCGGAGCACGAGAATGTGAACAGCTGCCCGCCCGGGTTCAGGAGCTTCATGGCCAGCAGATTGATGTCCTTGTAGGCGCGGGCGGCACGTTCCCGCTGCGACATGGTCTCCGCGAATTTCGGCGGGTCCAGCACGATCAGGTCGAAGCTCCGCCGCGCGTCGCGGCAGCTCCGCAGGAACTGGAATACGTCCGCCGTCTCCGTTCCGAACGCTTCGGGTGAAAAGCCGTTCCGCGCCGCCAGCTCACGCGCACACGCCAGCGCAGGCTCGGAGGAATCCACGTTCAGTACATGCTTCGCACCGCCTTTCAGCGCGGAAAGCCCGAAGCCGCCCGTGTACGAAAAGCAGTTCAGCACGCTCTCCGCCCCGGCGGCACATTCGGCCACCAGACGGCGGTTGTCGCGCTGGTCGAGGTAGAACCCTGTCTTGTGCCCCGCCAGGTAGTCGGCGCGGTAGCGGATGCCGTTCTCCGTGAACTCCAGCACGTCCGGCAGGGGTTCCCCTGCAAGAGGGCCCGTCCGGGACGGCAGGCCGTCCTTCGTGCGGCTGTCGACGTCGGACCGTTCGTACACGCCTTTCGTATAGTCCAGCAGGAGATTGCCGATCCGATCCCGGTGGCGCTCCATGCCCGCGCCCGTGATCTGGCAGACGGCATATTCGCCGTAGATGTCGACGATCAGGCCGGGGAGCCCGTCCGACTCCGCGCAGACCAGGCGGAACGCATCCGGCAGGCAGCCGTGGAAAACGGTCCTGCGGAGCGCGAACGCCGACGCCAGACGTTTTCGGAAGAAGGCCTCGTCGACCGGTTCCGACTCCTCGAAATTCCAGAGTTTCACCGGAATATGCGACGCCGCGGCGTATGCCCCGTGCGCCAGGAATTCGCCCCGCGCACTCCGGACTTCGACGGTCTCACCGGGGCCTGGTGTCCCCGTGACTTCGCGGACGGCGCCGGAGAAGATCCACGGATGATGCCGCAGGACGGATTTTTCGCGGCCTTCTTTCAGGATGACGGAGTGCATGGGAACGAGCCTTTCGGATGGGGAAATGAGGGGGCTGAGGAGATCGCGGAGCAAAAAAAAGAAGGAGCGGATTCCAAAATCCGCCCCGCGGGAAACATGGGATCAGAAGCGGATCAGCATGGAGCCCCACGCCAGACCGCCGCCGAACGACGTGAACAGCACCAGGTCGCCGCGTTTGATGCGGCCGGCACGGCACGCCTCGTCGAGCGCGATGCCGATCGAGGCGGAACTGGTGTTGCCGTAATGCTGGATGTTGCAGAACGCGCGGTCCTCGCTGACGCCGAGGCGCTTCGCCACGGCCTGGATGATGCGGCGGTTCGCCTGGTGCGGGATCACCAGCGAGACCTGGTCGATCGTCACGCCCGCCATCGCCATCGCTTCTTCGCTCGACGACACCATGCCGTTCACTGCCAGTCTGAACGTCTCGCGGCCTTCCATATAGATGAAATGCTTGCGGCCCCAGACGGATTCGTGGCTGGCGGGCATGTGGCTGCCGCCCGCGGGGATCCGCAGGACGTCGGTATAGCCGCCGTCGGCATGAAGCGAACTGGCGAGGATGCTGTCCGGGGAGTCGGTCCCGTCGTTCTGAAGCAGCGCGCATCCGGCGCCGTCGCCGAAGAGGATGCAGGTGTTGCGGTCGGTCCAGTCCACGAGTACGGAGAGCTTGTCGGCCCCGCAGACCAGCACGTTGCGGTATTTTTTCGGGAAGGAGCGCATGAGGGAAAAGCCTACCTCCAGAGAGGAGACGAATCCGGCGCACGCGGCGGACAGGTCGAAGCAGAATGCCTGGCGGCACTGGAAATGATGCTGGACCAGCGCGGCGGTGTTCGGGAAGATATAGTCGGGAGAGATCGTGGCGACGACGATGGCATCGATGTCCCGTCCGTCGACCCCGGCGGTCGCCAGCGCCTTCTCCGCAGCGGCGATCGCCATCGTGGACGCGGTCTCGTCCGCGGCGGCGATGCGGCGTTCCTCGACGCCGGTGCGCGTGCGGATCCATTCGTCGTTGGTATCGACGAGCTTTTCAAGATCGGCGTTGGTCCGTATTTTTTCGGGGACGTAGGAACCGGTCCCCGCAATGCGAATGCCCATGTTGTCATCCTTCGGTTGCCGTTCGGCGGCAGATGTTGGCTCCGTTTTTGTCCGCCCGACAGAATGGTCCCGCGGGCATCCGGAGCAGACGAATTCACCATAATATATCACGCATTTGCAGTTTTTCAAGCATTTTTTATCCGCATATCGAAACAATGTTCCATTCCGCCGGATTTCAAGTGTTTTTTTCACTTTTTTAAATGAAACCGCTTGACAAATCGAACATGAATGGTATCTTACATGTAGCATCACCCCCATTTTTGCACACACTTAACTTTTCAGGAGTACCCCCCATGAAACGCTCTTTGTTTACCGTCCTTGCGGCAGGCGCTTTCCTCGCGCTCTCCGCGGTCCAGGTCGCGGCGCAGTCCGACGTCGACCAGCTCAAGAACCTGAAACCGGCCAAATACGTCTTCCTGTTCATCGGCGACGGCATGTCCCTGCCCCAGCGCATGCTGGCGGAGGAATTCAGCCGGTCCACTATGGGCAAAGGCCTTACCATCAACAGCATGCCCCAGCAGAGCTACTCGAAGACCAGCTCCCTGACCAACTTCATTACCGACTCCGCCGCCAGCGGGACCGCCATCGCCTGCGGCGAGAAGACCAACAACGGCCGCATCGGCATGGACTCCGAGGGCAAGCGCAAGCTTGAATCCGTCGCGGAAGTCGCCAAGAAGAACGGCCGTGCCATCGGCATCCTCACCAGCATTACGATCAACCACGCCACCCCGGCCTCGTTCTATGCCCATAACGTCAGCCGCGACAACTACTACGATATCGGCAAGGACCTCGTGAACTCCGGCTTCGACTATTTCGGAGGCGGCGGGCTTCAGGGCAACAGGAACGGCGACAACGACCTCTACAAGATCGCGGAGGAAAAAGGCTACACCGTCGCCTACAAGGACGAGGTCCCGAAAGTCGACCTGAAGAAAGCCGACAAGCTCTTCGTCCGCGGCCACAACGGCGCACTCCCCAACGCCATCGACAAGCCTGCCGATGAATGGGGCCTCGCCGAATACACCCAGCAGTGCATCGACTTCCTCATGCTGAAGAACAAGCCCTTCTTCGTCATGATCGAAGGCGGCAACATCGACCACCATGGACATGCCAACGACGCCGGCGCCAGCCTCCGCGAGACCATGGAGATGGACCGCGCCGTGACCGTCATCATGGACTTCGCGAAGAAGCATCCGAACGACACCCTCGTCGTCGTCACCGGCGACCATGAAACCGGCGGCCTGACCCTCGGCTTCGCGAACACCGAATACGAATCCTCCATCTACCTTCTCGGCAACCAGAAGTGCTCCAGCGACGAATTCAAGAACAGAGTCAACAGGCTCGCCGACAGCATTCTCGGCCCGAGGCAGTTCGGCTTCCCCGGCAGAAGGAACGAGAACCAGGACAATCAGGCGAACCAGGAGCCCAAGGAAGAGAAGACCATCAAGTTCGATGACATCAAGCCGCTCATCACCGAGAACTTCGGCCTGATCTTCGACAAGTATCCGGGAGCAAAGCAGCCGGAAGGCGCGGCCGCGGCGGAAGTGAAACCCGCGGAAGAAGTGAAGGTCAATCTCCGCACCAAGGACCAGGAAGCCCGCAGGAAACTCACTCTCGTCCTCACCAAGTCCGAGCAGGACCGCATCGAAGAGGCGTTCAACCGCCAGTTCCCGAACGGCAAGCGCGGCGGTTTCGGCGGCGGCGATGCCGTCACGAACACGGTCGTGGCGATCTTCGACAACAAGTGCTCCGTCGGCTGGACCAGCGGCGCGCACACCGCCCTCCCCGTCGATACCAGCGCCTACGGCGTGAACTCCAACGTCTTTACCGGCATGTACGAGAACTCCGACATCGCCAAGAAGCTCAAAGCGATCGTCTCCGTGCCCGTGAAATAAGCGGATCCCACATCGTCATTTTCCATGTTCAAGCATTGGAAAATATCCAGACGCGACGCAGTCATGGTGGTCGTTTTCCTCCTTGCCTGCGCCGCGCTTTGGTTTCTCGACATCCTCCACACCGCCCCGCCCCCGGAAGGCGTCAAGTGCAAGGCGCGCGTCCTTTCCGTCGACAACAGCAACATCTTCACGATCGGCCTGCTGAGGAAGGGCGAGCAGCACGTCCGCCTGAAAATCCTGAACGGCCCGTACAAAGGAAAGGAATTCGACGGCACGAACATCATTCGCGCCAACATGGAGCTGGACAAAGTGTTCGAGCCGGGCGACATCGCCCTCGCAGCCATTCCCTACGGAGTCGATGAAACCTTTACAGTCGTCGCGCAGGACCACTACCGCATCGGATATGCGTTCCTGCTCTTCGGACTCTTCGCGCTCCTCCTGCTCGTCTTCGCCGGCATCACCGGGTTCAACGCCCTGCTCTCCTTCGTTTTCAGCTGCCTGGTCATCTGGAAGCTCGTGATCCCGCTCGCGCTAAAGGGAGGAAACGTGCTTCTCATCACATTCGCCGCGGTCGCGCTGCTCAGCGCGGTCATCATCTTCCTGGTCGCCGGCATGACCCGGAAAGGCGTCACGGCCTTCCTCGGCGCCATCCTCGGCGTGCTCGCCAGCTGCGTCATGGCATACGTCTTCACGAAGCTCTTCAAGATCAGCGGCGGCATGATGCCCTACTCCCAGACGCTCCTCTATTCCGGCTACGAATTCCTCAGCCTCCCGGACATCTACATCGGCGCGATCTTCCTCTCCAGCTCCGGCGCGGTCATGGACCTCGCCATGGACGTATCCGCCGGCATGGTCGAAATCCTGCACAAGCGCCCGGACATCCCGCGGCGCGAGCTCATCGGATCCGGACTGAACATGGGGCGCAGCGTGGTCGGCACCATGACCACGACGCTCCTTCTGGCGTATTCCGGCGGTTACCTCACGCTCATGATGACTTTCGCTGCGCAGGGCATCGGCCCGCTCGACTTCATCAACAACCCCTACGTCGCGTCCGAGGTCGTCAAGACGCTTGTCGGGAGTTTCGGGCTCGTCCTCGTCGCACCGTTCACTGCGTTCGTCGGCGGATTCATCATCCCGCATACGGCAAAAAAGCAGACGGAGGCGCAACCGGACCCGGCACAACCGGAACCGGAAGTGCAGCCGGAACCGACGCTGCAGGAAACGCCGGAAGCCTGACCTGCCATCCGGTGCAACAGCCATACGGATCCCGTTTTTTTCAGCCGTCGTCCACAAAGGACAGTCGGCTTTTTTCCGTTTATCCGCCGGTTTTCGTCTTTTTCTTTAAAAAAACTCGGAAAACACGAAAAAAAAATCGTTTTCCGGTTGTTTTCCTCAAAAACGGCGTTATATTGTTTCCTTTACAAGGAAAACACGCCATGCCAGACCAGAATATCCTGATTTACGACTCCACGCTCCGCGACGGCGCCCAGGGAGAACACGTCTCGTTCTCGAAGGACGACAAGCTCCGTATCGCCGAAAAACTGGATGAGCTCGGCGTGGCCTACATCGAGGGTGGCTGGCCGGGATCCAATCCGCGCGACGCCGAATTCTTCCGCGAGGCGGCTTCCCGCACGTTCAAATACGCGAAGCTCTGCGCCTTCGGATGCACGCGGCGCAAGGACCTGGCGGCGGAAGACGACCCGCAGCTGCGCGCCCTGATCGAGTCCGGCGCACCCGTCTGCACCATCGTCGGCAAGACGCCCGCCTCCCAAGTCCGGGAAATCCTGAACGTCTCCGAGGAGGAAAACCTGGACATGATCCGCGAATCCTGCCGGCACCTCGCCAACGCCGGTCGCGAGGTGCTCTTCGACGCCGAGCATTTCTTCGACGCCTGGCGGGAAGACCGCACCTATGCGGAACGCGTCCTGACAGCCGCCTGCGAGGGCGGCGCCTCGACCGTCACCATCTGCGACACCAACGGCGGCCTGCTCCCCGTCGAAATTCTCGACATCACGAAGCGGGTGCGCGAATTCCTGCCCGAAAACATCGTCCTCGGCATTCACTGCCACAACGACTCCGGGACGGCCGTCGCGAACTCCATCGTGGCCGTTCGGAGCGGCGCCCGCCTCGTGCAGGGCACCGTCAACGGCATCGGGGAACGCTGCGGCAACGCCAACCTCTGTACCATCATCCCGAATTTCGAGCTGAAGACCGATTTCCGCTGCCTTCCGCCCGGCCATCTGGCCATGCTGAAGGACGTCAGCGACTTCGTCTGCGAAAAGGCCAACATGCGGCCCGATGCGCACGCCCCGTACGTCGGCGAGAGCGCATTCGCCCACAAGGCTGGCCTCCATGTCGACGCCATCGCGAAGAACCCGGTCACGTTCGAACACGTCCGTCCGGAATCCGTCGGAAACCGGCGCCGCATCCTCATCTCGGAGCTGTCCGGGCGCCATTCGCTCACCATGAAGGCCGCCGAATTCGGCATCGACCTGCGTGACTCCCGCCTCGGCAACGCCGGGCTTCAGGAACTCAAGAAACGCGAACGCGCCGGATACGAATACGAGACCGCGGAAGCGTCGTTCGTCGTGCTCATGCACAAGGTCATGAATCTGTGGCCTTCCTACTTCACGCTGGACGGGTTCCGCGTCATCATCGAAAAGCGCGGCGCGGGGGACCGCGTGGTCTCCGAGGCCACGGTCAAACTCAGCGTCGGCGGCGTCTCCCAGCTCACCGCCGCGGAAGGCGACGGCCCGGTCAACGCACTGGACCTCGCACTCCGCAAGGCCCTCGAGCGCTTCTATCCCGCCATCCGCGACGTCTCCCTCATCGACTTCAAGGTCCGCATCCTGGAGAGCATGAACGGCACCGCGGCACAGACGCGCGTCCGCATCCAGAGCCACGACTCCACGAGCGTGTGGGACACCGTCGGCGTCAGCGAAAACATCATCGAGGCCTCCTGGATCGCGCTCGCCGACTCCGTGGAATACGCCCTCTTCAAGAAACATATCGTACCCTCAAACTGCCAGGAAGGACCCGAACCATGACCCGGCGTTTTCTTTTGATCCTGACCATCGTGCTCATCGGCACATTCTATTTCACGCCCCAGCCCAAGGCCGAAGCGTTCGACCCCGTCACCCTCGCCATCCTGACTCCGCTTGCCATCCAGGGAGCGAAGATCCTCGCCCCCTACGTGATTCGCGGCCTGAAAAACGTCGCGCTCGTCGGGTTGCGTTCCGGAAAATATTTCATCAAGATCTTCCTGATCCCGTTCGGGCTCCTGGAGTGCATCATCACGCCGTGGCGGATTTCGACAGGGATAAGCCATTTGGGACAGGGGTTCCTGGGGCTGTTCTGCTTTGCGGGCAATATATGCCTGATACCATTCGCGATCTTTGGCATCGGCGTTTAGCGGGGACGTGCTGAACAATGCCGACTGAAAAACGTCCGCCTGAAGGGACCGCCACCGGCCGCGCCCGCAACAAGATGGGCTCCATTCTCCGTGAATGGTACGGTGACAGCGGCGACAGCGAACTCATGAAGTATCTGCCGTCCACGCAGCCTGTCGGAGATGTCCTTCAGCGTGTCATGCAGAAAAAGCTCCCGCACGGGATTGCGGATTTCCGCACGATCTCCGACCGCTGGGAGGAGATCGCCGGCGGGGTCGCGGCAAAGCACACCACGCCCCTGTCGTTCTCCAACAGGACCCTTTTCATCGAGGTGGAGCATCCCGCCTATCTGGCATCCGTCCGCACGAAGACCGTCCAAGCCGCCATCCTCGCACGCATCGCCGAGCTCATCGGCGAGGGCAAGTGCACGGCGCTGACTTTCACCCCCGCGGGACGCCGCCGCTCCGTCTGATCCGCCATGATCTTCTTCGACACGATCGACTCCACGAACACCTGGGCGGCAGCGCATTTCGGCGAGCTGGCCGACTGCGAACTCGTCGCCGCCGCCGTGCAGACCGCCGGACGCGGCCGCCTCGACCGCACATGGATATCCCCGCGCGGGAACATTTACGCAAGTTTCATTCAGAAGGGCGTCTCCAGCCCGCTGCACGGGGTCGCCGTCGGTTCCCTCGCCGTCATCGACCTCGTGCGTGAACTCGCTCCTGCCGAAAGATTCCACATCAAGTGGCCGAACGATGTCTTCCGCGGCACGGCAAAGATCTCCGGCATCCTCTCCCAGTACATCTGCCCTCGCGGAGGCGTGCCCGGCGGGCTCGTGACCGGCATGGGCGTCAACCTGAACATGTCGCGCGAACAGCTCGCGTCCGCCTCGCAGGAGGCTACGTCCGTCGGCATCCTGACCGGCGCGGCCGTCGACCTGGAGGCCGCGCTCCGGCGATTCGAAGAAATCCTGCACGGGCATGCCGCCGCACTCAAAAAGGCACCGGAAACGCTCTTCGAACGCTGGAAAAACGAGAACGGGCTCCTCGGGAGGCGCGTCGAATTCCTCGCCGGGGACGGCTCCCGCCTCACCGGGCTTTTCCGCGACATCGCCGGCGACGGCTCGGTCATCCTCGACGAGGACAGCGGACGCACGCTCATTTTGAACTGCGGCGACGTGCGCCTGCTGACCCGCGCTTGATTTTCCCGCGAATGCGTGTATAGTATTGCATAAAGACAAACTTCCATCCGGCTTACGGAACCCGCCCCGAAGGACCACCTCACATGATCGCTCAGCTCACAGGCAAGATCGTCTCCCTGAACCTCACCGAACTCATCCTCGACGTGAACGGCGTCGGCTACTTCGTCTCCATCCCCATGAGCACCTACGACGTGCTGCCGAAAGAAGGCGGCACCGCCACGGTCCTGACCTGGCTTCAGGTCCGCGAGGACGCGCTCCAGCTCTTCGGATTCGCGAAGAAAGAGGAACTTGAGATCTTCAAGCTCCTGCTCACGGTGAACGGCATCGGCGCGAAGACCGCCCTCGCCATCCTCAGCAGCATGAATATCCCCACGTTCTGCAACGCCATCGTCAACGCCGACATCAAGGTCCTGAAACATATCAGCGGCATCGGCCCGCGTTCTGCAGAACGCATGATCGTCGAGCTCCGGGACAAGATCGTGAAGCTTTTCCCCGAACTAACGTTCGCCGGACTTCCGCAGGACGTCCCGCAGTCGCGCGAGATGGAGGACGCGCTCCTCGCGCTCGAACAGCTCGGGTTCCAGCGCGCGAAGATTCAGAAGACCGTCGCGGACCTCGTCGCCGCCCTGCCCGAACAGGAACGCTCCAGCGAAAACATCATCCGCAAGGCCCTCCGCAAGCTCAGCAGCTGACCCGGTTCCGCCCGGCGCCATAAAACAAAAAGAATCCCGGACGTCCTCGGTTTGAGGGTATCCGGGAATGATTTTTCGGGATTTCAGCCCGCCGGAAATCGCGGGGTCGCCCAGAGCTCACTTCGAAAGCGAATCCTGCAATGCGGCGTCGTCGGCAAGAACCTTCTCCGCCTGATTCTTGCGGAAGTCCTTCAGTTTCGCAGCGAGCGATTCGTCGGACAGAGCAAGTATCTCGATCGCCAGCAGTGCGGCGTTCCTGCCGCCCGCGGAACCGGCGGTCACGGTCGCCACGGGGATTCCGGGAGGCATCTGCACCATGGCGAGCAGGGAATCCAGCCCGTTGAACGGTGCGGAGGCCATCGGGATGCCGATGACGGGGAGCGTGGTGTGCGCGGCGATTACGCCCGCGAGGTGGGCGGCCATGCCGGCGGCACAGATGAAGACTTTCGTTCCCTCGGCGGCCGCATTTTTCGCCAGTTCCGCCGCCTCGTCCGGAGTACGGTGGGCGGAGAGGATCCTGGCGCGGAACGGCACGCCGAATTGTTTGAGCGTATCGAAAGCGCCCTGAAGGGAGGCAAGATCGCTTTTGCTCCCCATGACGATGGTGACGACAGACATGATAAGACCTCGGTCGGTATGGCGCGGGGATTATTCCCCGGGCGTCTTCTTCATGGGTTCGAGTTCGGCCTGATGGGCTTTCTTCAGGGCTTCAAGCTCGTTCAGAATGTCGTTGTCGCCGGTCTTGGTGAATTCCGCCTCGAGCATGCCTTCGGCGATTTCAAGCAGGGCGATGTCGAGGAAGCTGTCCTCTTTGCAGCGGACCATCGGGCGGGACTTGCCGGAGGCCAGCATGGCGGCACGTTTGGATGCCAGCACGATGAGGACCTTTGCGTCCGGGATGACCTGTTTCGCACGGAGAAGATATTCGTTGTTCATGGAAAACTCCTTTCCTGAAATTGGTCAGTATGCGGTGACTTCCTCATGGCGGGCGATGGTGGTGCAGTCGCCGCTCATGACGAGCTCGTGGTTGCGGAGGAAGTCGAACTTGGCGTCGCGGATGTAGCGTTCGGCAAGGGCTTCGCGGGCGGCGTCCTTCTGCGCATCGCGGAGGAGAAGAAGCCCTGCGAAGATGAACGTCTCGTTTTCGACGAGGGCGCGGGCGCGCAGATTGCGGTAGTCGGGCGCGGTGGCCTTCATGCCGGTCACGAAGTCGATCGCGGCACGCTGCTTCTCCAGCATGTCGGCGATGGTCTTCTTGAGTTCGCCGGAGAGGCCTTCGTCCGGGACGACGGCCATCATATCGGCGATGCGGCCGTCGAGCGTGCGTCCCATGACGCCGCCGATGGCGGCCACGACCTGAAGCTGAGTGGTGCCTTCGTAGATATTCGTGATGCGGGCGTCGCGGTAGAGGCGCTCGGCGTCGAAGTCGTGCATGTAGCCGGTGCCGCCGTGGATCTGGATGCAGTCATAGGCGATCTTGTTGGCGGACTCGGTGGAGAGCGCCTTCGACATCGGGGTAAGGACGTCGCACAGGGCGGTGTAGAGTTTCGCCTTCTCGCGGACGGCCGGGTCCTTGTCGCCCGCGTCCACCATATGCGTGTAGGCGGTGCGGAGGTCGACGCAACGGGTCGTTTCGTACAGCAGGGCGCGGGATGCGGCCAGCTGGGTCTTCATGCGGGCGAGCATGTCGTAGATCGCGGGGAACTTGTCGATGCTCTGCTTGAACTGTTCGCGTTCGGAGGCGTACTTGCGGGCCTCGCGGTAGGCGGCCTCGGCGATGCCGACCGCCTGCGCGCTGATGGAGACGCGGGCGCCGTTCATGAGGGACATGACGTACTTGATGAGGCCGCGCTTGCGCAGGCCGCAGAGTTCGGCGGGAACGTGGTTGAACTGGAGTTCGCAGGTGGCAACGCCGTGGATGCCCATCTTGTGCTCGATCCTGCGTACGACCAGCTGCGGACACTTCTCGCAAATGAACATGGAAAGGCCGCGGCCGTCGGTGGTGCCTTCCTCGGAACGGGCGAGCACCAGGTGGATCTGGGAGCAGCCGTTCGTGATGAAGCACTTCATGCCGTCGAGGTACCATTTGCCGTCGGCGTCCTGAGTGGCTTTCAGGCGCACGGACTGGAGGTCGGAACCGGAATCCGGCTCGGTGAGGTCCATGGAGCCGTCGGCCTCGCCGGTGACGAACCGCGGGATGTATTTCTGGCGCTGTTCCTCGGAGCCGAACTCGCAGATGGTGTCGGCGATGTCCTGCAGGCCGAAGAGGTTCTGCAGGCTGGCGTCGGCGCGGGAGACCATTTCGGTCATCATCGTATAGACGGAGAGCGGGAAATTGAGGCCGCCGTACTGGCGGGGCAGAATCACGCCCATGACGCCGGCGGCCTTCAGGTCGTTCAGGTTCTGGACCGTGAGCGGATGATAGGTCACGACGCCGTTTTCGAACTTCGGGCCTTCCTCGTCGACCTGACGGGCGCGGGGAGCAATGCGTTCGCCTGCGACGTCGCCGATGACGTTCAGGATGCGGTGGAAGCTGTCCAGCGCGTCCTCGAAACTTTCCGGGGCGGTGTCGTATTTCCGGGCTTCGGTATAATCCTTCTCAATGAGGCGCATGGCCTCCTGGATCTCGAGGTTGTCGAGGGTAAAGAGCAGATCGGCGTTGTCTGTAAAGAAGTTGGACATGATGGTCTCCTCAGGCTTTCGATTTGTACGCTTTGATCATCATCGGGATGACCTGGTTCAGGTCGCCGATGATCCCGTAATGCGCCACGGAGAAAATCGGCGCCGCCGGATCCGTGTTGATCGCGATGATCTTCTTGCTTTCCGCCATGCCGGCGCGGTGCTGCACGGAGCCGCTGATGCCGCAGGCGATGTAGAGCTTCGGACGGACCGTCACGCCCGTCTGGCCGACCTGGTGGTCGTGGTCGATCCAGCCGGCATCGACGGCGGCGCGGGAAGCGCCGACCTGTCCGCCGAGCGTCTTGGCGAGGTCATGGATGAGTTTGAAGTTCGCCGCGGAGCCGACGCCGTAGCCGCCGGCCACAATGATCTGCGCGCCCTTCAGGTTCACGGTCTTCTCCTGGCGGACGCGTTCGATGACCTTCACGACCATTTCCTGCGCGGTCAGGGCCGGGGTCACGCGGGTGACGGTGCCGGCGCGGGAGGCATCGGGTTCGCCCATTTTCATGACGCCTTCGCGGACGGTGACCATCTGGGGATCGTCCCAGGTGTTCACGATGGTGGCAATGATGTTGCCGCCGAACGCGGGACGGATCTGCATGAGTTTGTTCTTGTAGTATTTCCCGTTGCGCTGGTCGTCGAAATCGTCGATGCGGAGGTCGGTGCAGTCGGCGGTGAGGCCGGCGAGCTTTTCGGACGCCACGCGCGGAGCGAGCTCACGGCCTTTCATGGTGGCGCCGAACATGAGGATGTTCGGGCGATGTTCGCGGATGAGGTCGACGATGACCTTGGCGAACGGCAGGACGGTAAAGGGCTCCAGGCGCGGGTCTTCGACGAGGAAGACGTTGTCGCAGCCGTACTGGAAGAGCGTGGCGCAGCAGTGTTCGATCTTGTCTCCGAGGAGAAGCGCTTCGACCTTGACGCCGAGCTGGTCGGCGAGTTCACGGCCCTTGCAGACGAGTTCCAGGCTCACGTCGGCGATCTTGCCGCCTTCCTGTTCGATGAAAACCCAGACGTTTCCGATAGCGGTATTTTCCATTTTCGCTCACCCCAGAGTATGGTCTTCGATAAGTTCGTGTACGAGATTGCCGACGGCTTCCTGCGTCGGCGCGACTTCCTGGAAGTTCCCGGCGGTCAGGACGACGCTCAGGATATGCTTCACGTTGGTCGGGGAGCCGGCCTTGCCGAGGCGGTTGAATTCATCCTGCGGCACGCAGTACGCGGCGTTCCATTCCTTGATCAGCAGGCCCTTCGCGGAAAGCGCGGCGATCTCCTCGTCCGTGGCGGGAGCGCCCTTGGCGGCCGCGATCTCGGAGGGCGTTTTCGCCTTCTTGTACTTGATGATGCGGGAGGCGTTCTGCGGACGGGGCTGGTTGGCGTCGACCACGGTCAGGAGGGCGGGCAGCGGAGCCTCGAGGACTTCATAGCCGCCTTCGATGGCGCGTTTCGCACGGATCTTGCCGTCGCCGAGCTCCTGCACCTCCTGCACGTAGGAAATCTGCGGGATACCGAGCTTTTCGGCGATCTGCGGGCCGACCTGGGCAGTGTCGCCGTCGATGGCCTGACGGCCGCAGAGGACGAGGTCGAAATGACCGACCTTCTTCGCCAGGCGGCTCAGCGCAAAACTGGTGGCCAGCGTATCGGATCCGCCGAGCGCACGGTCCGTCAGAAGCACGGTTTCGTCGGCGCCGCGGAACAGGGAATCGCGGAGGATGCCGGCGGCGGCGGGAAGCCCCATCGTCGCGACGATGACTTTCGCGCCATAACGGTCCTTCAGCTGGAGGGCCAGTTCGAGCGCGTTCAAATCTTCAGGATTGAAAATAGCGGGAAGCGCCTGACGGTTGATGGTTCCGTCGGGCTTCATGGCGTCGCCCGTAACATTCTTCGTGTCCGGGACCTGCTTCACAAAAACGAGGATTGTGCAGCTCATGATCGTTCCTTCCTGGGTTATGTCGATAGGATTTGTTGTAAAATATTAATTTAATATAGCATCTTTCCGGTGTTTTTCCAGTCCATTTCCCAAAAAACGCCGCGTTTTCGGGACGGATTCGCGTCACACGGATGCAGGGCTCACTGGAACCGCACCAGGACCTGGCCGTCGGCGTGCTTGTCCTCGGGATCGGAAGGGATCGACTTTCTGACGGAAAGGGCGGGCGGGAACGCATTGTTCGCGTTGTGCTGGAAATACCTGTCCGCGGGGAAGAACATGACGACCTTTTTGCCCGGGTTCGCCTCCAGCAGCTTATCGATCTTCGTATACGCCTGGTTGCGGATCCGGTCTTTCTCCTCCGCCTCCTTGCAGGTCAGCCCGTAAGTCAGTTCCCCGGGAAAAATCACGTACAGGTCGTTCCGATGGTACGCGTAACAGATGGCATGCAGATTCGAGCCGTGCGCGATGACGACCGTATCGGGCGTGACCTCGTCCCGGCACTCTTCCAGGAATTTGTCCATGGAGCGTGCATTGTAGAAATGCTGTGGCACGATGAAATTCACTCCGATGAAAACCGGCAGGACCGCAGCCACGAAATACGAGAGCTTGCGCGCCGGCTTTTTCTCCGTAAATGCCGCCACAAGACCGAACAGCACCAGCACGACGACATTGAACAGGACAAACACCTTCCATGTTTCGTCCTTCTCGTAAACACGGATCCCGAGTTTGCCCGGCAGCCCCAGGCTCATCGCGACGATCCCGGCAATGAGCAGAAGAACCACTCCCCCGCTGAACACCATCAGCGGCAAATTGAATAGCTTTCCTTTCCCGTCCGGCCTTTCTTCGAAATAGCGGAAAAGCCCGGCGGAAATCATGATCGCAAGCGCAGGGAAGCACGGCAGGATGTACGTCGGAAGTTTCCCGCTCGAGGCGGACAGGAACAGGAACGGCCCGGCGAACCAGCAGATCAGGAACCGGAACCACGAATTCTGTTCACCACGGATGCCGATCTTTTTGAATCCGAGCCCGACCGCGGGGGCCAGCAGGAGCCAGGCGCTCGCACCCCAGAGCAAAGTCAGCACGAAATAGAACGGCCCGTGCGGATGCTCCGCCTCGGCGCCGCCGAAGAACCTCGCGAAATGCTCCTCCACGACGAAATACCGCCAGAAGTCCGGCTGCGCCCGGTGGATCAGGACAGCCCACGGAGCGATCACGGCCAGGGCCACGACGAACGGCAGCCACGGCAGCGTGAAGATCGCCTTCCACCGTTTTTCCCAGATCAGCCACGGCAGGACGGCCATGACCGGCAGGGCAAACGCGAGAAACCCCTTCACCAGGAATGCGCATCCGGCCGCCGTGCCGGCCGCCAGCAGCCACAGCACGCATTCCATTCGTTTTTTCTCCAGATATCCCTCCATGGCGCAATAAAACGACGCCACGGTCGCCGTCACGAACAGGGAAAAGATCGCATCCAGCGTACATGTCGTACCGACGATGAAGACAAGCGGCATCAGCAGGAAACATCCCGCCGCAAACCAGCCCTGTTCCTTCCGCCCCGTCATCTTCGCGGCCAGCAGGAGCACGATCAGCGCCGCCAGGCCGGTGCACATCGCGGGCGCGAACCGTCCGGCGAAAGCATTCTCCCCGAGCATGCGCATGGAACCGGCGATCAGCCAGTAGCCCATGATCGGTTTTTCGAAATACCGGGCGCCGTTCAGACGAGGCGTTACATAATCCCGGTCGGCAAGCATTTCCCGCGGGATCTCGACATAACGTGCCTCGTCGGGCGAAATAAGCGGACGGACGCCGAGCAGCAGCACATACAGGACCAGAAAGATCAGCAGCGCGGCGGGGATATTGAATTTGGATTTCATCAAACGAAAAAACTCCGGTGTTTTTGCGTCCGGCGGCAGGATTCCGCAGGGAGGATCGGCGCCGCACGACAAATGATTAAAATCATAATATACACCCGATCAATCCGTAATTCAAATTTATTTGAAAAAAACTTTCCCGTCGCCCTCTTTTCTTTCGCGCCGGGATTGAAAAAAGCCTTCCCGCATGATATATTATTAAACTGCACTTGTTTAACCCGAACCGGCGGCGCCTCTGTTTCGCATCGGTCGCGCCGTCCCAACAACTGGAGAAACACAATGAAGTTTACGCACGAAGTGGACCAGATGGTGTGCGTCGCCAAGGGTCCGAAACACGGTCCCGCGCCGATCCCGCAGGAAGGTAAGTGGACGAAAGCCAAAGAGATCAAGGACATCTGCGGTCTGACGCACGGCGTCGGCTGGTGCGCACCCCAGCAGGGCGCATGCAAGCTCACGCTGAACGTCAAGAACGGCATCATCCAGGAAGCCCTCGTGGAAACGATCGGCTGCTCCGGCATGACGCACTCCGCCGCCATGGCCGCCGAGATCCTCCCCGGCAAGACGATCCTCGAAGCCCTCAACACCGACCTCGTCTGCGATGCCATCAACACCGCCATGCGCGAACTCTTCCTCCAGATCGTCTACGGCCGCACCCAGACCGCGTTCTCCGAAGACGGCCTCCCGATCGGCGCCGGCCTCGAAGACCTGAAGCAGCTCCGCTCCATCACCGGCACCATGTACAGCACCGCCGAGAAGGGCGTCCGCTACCTCGAAATGGCCGAAGGCTATGTGACCGGACTCGCCCTCGACGAGGAAAACAAGGTCATCGGCTACCAGTTCGTCAACCTCGGCAAGATGATGGAATTCGTCAACAAGTCCTCCACGAAGGACCTCGAAAAGATGTCCGTCAAGGATTTCATCTCCAAGTTCCAGAAATCCTACGGTCGCTTTGGCGACGCCGTCAAAGTCATCAACCCCCGCAAGGCATAAGGAGCGTTCATCATGGCACTTTTTGAAAGCTACGAGCGCAGAATCGCGCAGATCAATAAATTCCTGAAAGACAACGGGATCGCCTCCATCGAAGAAGCCGAGAAGATCACGAAGGCCAAAGGCCTCGACATCATCCAGCGCGTCCGCGACATCCAGCCCATCTGCTTCGAAAACGCCTGCTGGGCTTACCTCGTCGGCGCCGCCGTCGCCATCAAGCGCGGCCAGACCGTCGCCAGCGAGATCGCCAAGACCCTCGGCGAAGGCCTCCAGAGCTTCTGCATCCCCGGCTCCGTCGCCGATGACCGCAAGGTCGGCCTCGGACACGGCAACCTCGCCAGCATGCTTCTCCAGGAGGAAACCCAGTGCTTCGCGTTCTGCGCCGGACACGAGTCCTTCGCCGCCGCCGAAGGCGCGATCGGCCTCGCCAAGTCCGCGAACAAGGTTCGCAAGAACCCGCTCCGCGTCATCCTGAACGGCCTCGGCAAGGACGCCGCTCAGATCATCTCCCGCATCAACGGCTTCACCAGCGTCGAAACCAAGTTCGACTACTACACCGGCAAGCTCAAGATCGTCTCCGAGACCGCCTACTCCAAGGGCGAGCGTGCCGCCGTCCGCTGCTACGGCGCCGATGACGTCCGCGAAGGCGTCGCCATCATGTGGAAGGAAGGCGTGGATATCGCCATCACCGGCAACTCCACCAACCCGACCCGCTTCCAGCACCCCGTCATGGGCACCTACAAGAAAGAGCGCGTCGCTGCCGGCAAGCCCTTCTTCTCCGTCGCATCCGGCGGCGGCACCGGCCGCACTCTGCACCCGGACAACATGGCCGCCGGCCCCGCCAGCTACGGCATGACCGACACCATGGGCCGCATGCACTCCGACGCCCAGTTCGCCGGCTCCTCCTCCGTCCCGGCGCACGTCGAGATGATGGGCCTCATCGGCATGGGCAACAACCCGATGGTCGGCGCTTCCGTCGACGTCGCGGTCGCCGTCGCCCAGGCCATGACCGCCAAGTCCGCGAAAAAGGCCGCCCCGAAGACCCCGGCAAAAGCCGCTGCGAAGAAGGCTGTCGCGAAAGCCCCGGCCAAGCCCGCCGCGAAGAAGGCTGCAAAGAAGAAATAAGCCCGGCCGGTCCTGACCGGTCAATCCGTGCGGCGCCCTGCCCCGTTGTCTGAGCAGTACGCCGCACAATAGAAAAGCGGCATCGTGCGGGAGTGCTCCGGCGGCTGAATCCACCTCCGGTTTCCACGTCCACACGGTGCCGCTGACCATTTTCCCCCGCCCCTGCATTTTCCGTACGTCGAAAGGAGATCCCCCATGAAAGGCAAACGCATCCCGAAATCCAGACCGCGCAGGCCCCAGCGCCGCGACGACGCCGAGCCCGTTTCCGCGTCCTTCATTGATTCCTGCGCGCACATGGAGCTGCCCTCCCTCGCCATCGTGGGACGCCCCAACGTCGGAAAATCCTCCCTCTTCAACGCCATCCTCGGCCGCCGCCAGGCCATCGTGCATTTCGACTGCGGCGTCACCCGCGACCGCGTGAGCGCGTCCGGCGTCTGGCAGGGGCGCCGCTTCAACCTCATCGACACCGGCGGGCTCGGCATGTTCGAGAACGAGACGAATTCCGTCGGCAAGTGGGACAAGCTCATCGCCGAACAGGTCGCCGCCGCCATTGAAGACGCCGCCGCCATCCTGTTCGTCGTGGACGTACAGGCTGGGCTGCTCCCGCTCGACCACGGCATCGCCGACCGCCTCCGCGCCTGCGGCAAGCCCGTCTACCTGATTGCAAACAAGGCCGACAACCAGTCCGATGCACTCCTCGCCGACGATTTCCATTCGCTCGGATTCGAGCACGTCCACCCGGTCTCCTGCCTCCACAAGCGCGGCATCGAGGACGTCCTGGAGGATGCCCTCTCCGGCATCGAGCCCTCCGACGCCGAGCTCGCCGCGCACGCCCTGAAGATCGCCGTCCTCGGACGCCCCAACGTCGGCAAGTCCTCCCTCGTGAACCGCCTCATCGGCAAGGACCGCGTGATCGTCAGCGACGTCGCGGGCACCACGCGCGACTCCATCGACGTCGAATTCGAACTGAAATGCTCCGGCAGCGAAGTCATCCGCGCCGTCCTCGTCGACACCGCCGGCCTACGCAAGAAATCCAAGGTCGACGGCGCGGTCGAGCAGTACAGCATGATGCGTGCCCAGCACTCTCTGGAGACCTGCGACGTCGTCCTCTTCGTGGTCGAGGCGGACAAGGGCGCCGCCACCTCGCAGGACAAGACCATCGCGCGCATGATCGAGGAGTCCGGCAAGGGCTGCATCCTCGTCGTCAACAAGTGGGACATCCGCCCCGAAAAGACCTCCCGCGACGAGCTCATCCGCGAGTTCCGCGACTCCCTGCCGAAAATGAGCTACGCGCCGCTCGTCTTCGTCTCCGCCCTCACCGGCGAAAACCTCGATGTCCTGTACGACCTCATCGCGCAGGTCCGCGCCCAGCTCTCCGCGCACATCTCCACCGCCATGCTGAACCGCGTGATCCAGGACGCGACCACGCGCACCGCGCCCCCGGTCGTCGGGCTCAAGCCGCTCAAGATCTACTACGGTGCCATGACCGAGACCGCGCCGCCGCACTTCATCCTCTTCATCAACAAACGCGAATACTGCGCCGACAGCTACAAGGCATACCTCTCCAACTATTTCCGCAACGCCTTCAACCTCGTCGGCGTCCCCATCCGGATCGTCCTGCAGGAACGCGACCGCCGCGACCTGTCCGAGGTCGTCAACCATGCCGGAAGCTCCAACAACGCGAAGAAGAAGTTCGCCAACGCGAAACAGGCCAAGACCGCAAAGAAAAAGGCCGGTTTCAAGAAGAAAGTCGCCGCGCAGAACGCCCGCCGGAAAAACCAGGACTGAGTTCACGGCTCCTCGACAAGCCGGGACATCCCGGTTTTCCCGTTTTCTTCAGTTGAGCATAAATCATCTGTCAATTGTAGTATTCTTTTTGTTTTTTTTCAAAAAAAAAGCGAATTTTCTCTTGAATTTGAACGAACAAGCAGTATAGTATACCATATTGATAGTTGATTGATCCCGTCGCTATCCCCGGATGCGGCGAGATTTTTTTATACACTCAAACCAGCTTGAAGGGGCGGCCAGCCATGCCATGCCGTTATAACAACGCCAAGTACATGACAATCGCGGATCTTATCACGAAAAGACTTCGCGCCGGGGAGTTTTCGGCCGAGGGACGCTTCTACAGCCGGGACGAGCTGGCGCGTGAATATCATATTTCGCCCGGAACAGCCCAATCCGTGCTTCGCATCCTGGAAGACCGCGGCGTCATAACGTGCAGAAAGGGTAAACGGTCGCTTCCGGCGGACGTCATGCCGGACCATCATACGTCGCCGGCATGCAGTCCGATCTTCTTCCGGGGTTCCCTGACGGCGGAAACGCCGGAATATGACTACCTGTTGTACTGCGTGCGGAATATCCTGATGCGCCGGAAAGCCGAATTGCGCGAACACGACACCGATTTGCCGGAGTTCGAGGGCATCGCAAGGCATACCGCAGGAGACGTCGCAGTCGTGTTTTCCCTGCCGAGCGCCGAGAATACATTACCGAATCAGTTCCCGGTCCGACGTCCCGCGGGCGCGCAGATCGAAATCATTTTCGACCAGACCAAAAACAATGCGGTATCCCTGTTCACGAGGAAAGCCGGGCTGGACTGCACCCTGCAGCTGATCCGGCACAACATCACATCGGTCTTCCACATTACATCCAGGCATTCGGCATTTCCGTGGTTCAAGCACGGCTGCAAGCCGAGCAAGCTGCAGGAATACATCCCGGAATGCAAGGTCTCCTCCATCGTTTTCGACGACGAACTCGAGATGTTCCCCGGGTTTTTACTGGATTCCGTCCCGGCCCTGGCAACGCCGAACCACGCCCCGGTCGCGATCCTGATCGACGATCCGTTCCTGTCCGATTTCCTGTCCGCCGAAATCCGGGTCGGCACGTACCGCGCGCCTTCGCGGTGCCTGTTCTTCGGTACGGCGTTCAATGAACGCACCATGGCGATTCCGTACCTGGACCTGAAGCTGGACGAGCTGGCCGCAACGATCCTTCGGACCGTCTCGGCAAAGGCGGAGAATCCGGCTGCCGATCTGGCCTGCGATCTGCACCTCATCCAGTTCAAAAACCCGGGCATCGCCTGAGACGGTCCGGTCCTTCGAAAAAAAAAGGAATGTGTCGCCCCGTCAGGGCAAAAGAAGCCTTGTGCAACAGCATTCGTGCCCGTGAGCTGGAAGACAGCGTTTGTTTTTCCAGGAAATGCCCGTGAGCCGCCTTGAAAAAAAGCGGGGTCGTGGTATATTAGTATCGTCGGTAATTCACGGAGCCGGCCATGCTGACCGGCCTGCCGTTTCATGAACCTTGACAACCTGAAAAAAGATGCTTTCACCCCCCGTCAACGCCCCCGCTTTTCAGGGAAGCGAGCTTGATCGAGGTGAAAAGTTTTGCCGAAGTGGCGAAATGGCAGACGCACTAGACTCAAAATCTGGCGCCAGCGATGGCATGAGGGTTCGAGTCCCTCCTTCGGCACCATTTTCCAGCATAAAAGTGGACAAAACGTCCTGTCTTTCCCCGTTTTCCTCTCCACGATGCCTGCGGCTTGGAGATGAATCCGCCGCTTCATCGGAAAGCAACGGGATTACTGCATGTCCTCGACGGTCGCCGTCACGAAGAGCAGCGTCAGCGTGTCCGGCTGGTACGCGGGATTGCTGATCCGTGCTGCGAGGACGGGCTTCCCGACCTCAAGATAAAGCGCCTGCCGGAACGCCGTCGTGTCGAGCATGGGCAGTTTCAGCAAACCGGACTGGACCTCCGGTTCCTGCGATTGGGACTGCGGGCGCGCATAACGGTTCTGCACGGGGGCGGGCTCCTCTTCCTCCGATTCGCCGAAGTACAAATAGTTGTAATTGCGCCAGCCGGTCTGCGTTGTCTTCTCGAAGACGTAATCAAGCCGCACGAGCTTGCCGTCGTTGAGCACACGGGCGGCGGCCTGAAGCGCCGTCCCGGTCCAAATGGACCCGCTGCTCAGCGGAATGGCCGGAACCCCGTAGTCCTGCGCGGGGATCCATTTCAGCGGCACGAACTGCGTTTTCGTATTGAGCTGGATGGAGACGGGTCCCTGCGAGGGGATCAGGCGGAAGCTCGGGCTGTAGAGATCGCGCAGCTGGCTGCTCTTCATGAGGTTCTCCATGAAGTCGCCGGACGGAACGGCGGGGCAGCCGTCGGAATGCCCGGCGGCGCAGATATCGTTCCACCTCGCCCGCACGATCTGGAAATCGAGCCGCACGAACTTGTTCCCGCTTTCGGTCACGGGCACGATCCTTTCCGGCATCGGCAGCGGCTTCGTGAAGAATACATGCAGCGTCCAGGCGCTCCCGGTCGACGCCCGCGCGACGATCATCGGCTTGCCTTTGGTCGATGTGAGCGTGCTGGAGAACGAATTGTCATCGAAGATGGGCGACTGCCCCCTGCCCCAGTCCCCGTAGTCGGTGTTCGTGTAGCCGTTCATCTTCCGCATGGTGGACTCCAGGAAGAAAATGCGCGGCGGCCGGATGTCGAGGCAGAATTCATTGCCGACATGCGTGGGGTCTTCGAAGAACGGGAAGATGCTCGCGAGGTTGTTGCCGGAGTTCATGTAGCTGCGGGAATAATTGTCGTAGTAATCCTCGGCATCCTCGTTGTCGTTCTCGTCGTCGGACGCGTCGTCTCCGTCGTCCCCGGTATTATCCCCGGAATCCTCTTCATTCTCCTCGTCGTACTCCTCATCGTCATCCTGGCCGGACGAGTCATCCGTGGAGGAACCGTCCTGCGGCAGGATGTAAAACGCCGGATAGAACTCGCTGCGGTTCATTTTGAGCTCGACTGGCGTGTCGACGGCCGCGTACCCGGCGGAATACCCGATCACGCGGTAGCCGCCTGCCTTGTAGATCGCGGGCAGAAGCTCGTCCGTCGGCACGGAATCCGGCGGCAGCCCCATCGACTCGGCAGCGGTCGCCAGCGTCTTTTTCGGCACGGCGATGACCTGATACTCGAAATACTGGAACTCATCGGATCCGGGTTTTTCCGCCGCGGCCTTAGCAGTCTCGGCAGGCTTTGCAGTCTCGGCGGGCTTTGCGGCGGCAGCTTTTTCCGCTGCGGATTCCTTCGCCGCAGGCGCCTTCTCAGTTGCGGCTGCCTTCGCAGCAGCAGGCTTTTCCGTCGCGGCAGGCTTCGCGGCGGGCTCTGTTTTCTCCGCGGGGACAGCTGCCGGTTTCGCGGCGGCTTTTTCGGTCGGAGTCGCCTTCGCGGCGGCCTCTCCCATTGCGGGAACGGCCAAGGCGCACAGAAGCAACGCCGCGGCGGGAACGATCAGCTTACAGATATTCAGTTTCATGGGACCGGCCTTTCCGCCCCGCCCCGGCTGGCCGCTGGGGACAAGGATCCAAAATTGTTGTAAAGCCCCGCGGACGAGAGCGGAAGCAACGCCTCCGGGACCATTGATTTTTCATAGGGTCGGAACCGCCATGCCGAGGACACAAACACCTCGGACCTGCTTAGTTTGAGGCATGGGCGAACCATGGACCGCCGTACTTGCGAGTCTTTCTACGACTATGGTAGTTCCAATCAGAAAAAGTTATCACCGTTCATTCAAAAAGTCAAATGATTTATGAGAAAAAACTAAAAAAAGAAAGCCGGCGAAGATGAGTTCGCCGGCTTCCGGGAAAAGCGGATCGGAAAGAGTCTGTCTTATTTCGCCTTGGGGGGCTTCGCCTCTTTCACGACGAGCAGGACGGGATACTTCGCATCGGTTTCCGGCACGGTGTACATCGTGCCGGTGAGCATCAGCGGGGAATCGGTCGGAGCGAAATCCTCGGGCAGCGCCACGGCGATGGCTTCCCCCTCGTTCTTGCCGTAGGCGGTCGCGAGAACGTGCTTCTTGCCGCCGAACACAAGGTCGGTCCCGGCCTCGGCGGCGCCTTCGATCAGGGTCCGGGCAGGGATGGATTCACTGGATTCGTCGTACGCGCGAACGCCGGCGACTTCGAACGTGGCGAGCTTGTTGACGAATTCGCGCCTGGCAGACTTGTCGACCTTCGAGAAATTCAGGTCGGCGGGACGGTCCGCCATGAGCGGGTTCAGAAGCAGGAGCGCACCGACGACGATCACGCCGGAGAGGAGCGTGGCGGGCAGGCCGACCGCGAGCCATTTCATGAAGGTGACGTGCGAAGCGGACGGACGCTTTTCGAGCATGCCGAGCGCCACGATGTTCGCCGTGCTGCCGATCATGGTGATGTTGCCGCCGAAGCACGCGCCGAAGAGGAGCGCCCACCACAGCGGGAAGTCCTTCACGCTCTGGGAGAGCTGTTCGATCACGGGGCAGAACGCCGCCACGAAGATCACGTTGTCGACGAACGCGGACCCGACGGCGGAGGTGAAGAAGATGAACGGGACGAGCTCATAGGGGCTGGTGCCGCAGATCTTGGAGAAGGCGTTTGCCATGACCTTGTCGACCTCGGTGTATTCGAGGGTTCCGGCGACGGCGAAGAGGAGCATGAAGAAGATCAGCGTCCACCAGTCGACTTCGCGTTCGATGTAGTAGCGGGCGCGGTTCTGCTTGATGATCATCACGATGCCGGAGCAGACCAGCGGGGCGACGATCAGGACGGTGTTCTTCGGCAGGCCGAGCAGCTCCTCGGTCGGGTGGTGGGAGGCGATGGCGCACACGGTGCAGACGAGGAGGATCAGGCCGGGCTTGTACGGGACCTTCACGCGGGGGGCCAGCGAAAGCCCCTGCGCGAGGCGGTTCTGCAGGCTCTCGTCGAATTTCTTCAGCTCCTTGCGGAAAATGAAGAGCAGGAGCGCAATCACGCTGAACAGCGAAAGGAGCATGATCGGGAAGGACCACATCATGAAGTCGCCGAACGTGAGGCCGCCCTTCGTGCCGATGTAGATGCCGACCGGGTTGCCCATCATGGTGCCCGAGCTGCCGATGTTCGTGGCGAGCACGGCGATCAGAATGTACGGGGTCGGGTTCAGCTTCAGGCGGTCGCAGACCTGGAAGATCAGGGTGGAGATGAAGATGATGGACGTCACTTCATCCACGGCGCACGCCAGAAGCGCGGACGCCACGCTCGTGACCGTGATGAACTTCATGCCGGACAGGTTCGGCATTTCCACGATCAGCTGCACGATCCATGTGAAGAAGCCGAGGTCGCGCAGAGCGCCCACGATCACCATCATGCCGACCAGGAAGAGGATGACCTCCAGCGAGGACGACTGCACGAAATGCGGGATGTCGAGCGATCCGGTGAAGATCAGGACGGACAGGCCGAGGAACGCCAGGGCGAGACGGAATTTCCAGAAGAACAGCGTGCCCATGATGAGGCCGATGAAGACGGCGCAGGCGACGGCCTGGTGCGACTGGAGCGCGTGGAAGAAGAAGCCGCCGAGACCCACGAACAGGCTCACGGCAAGCAGGATCAGGAAGCGCGAAACAAAGTATTTGACGGAAATGGAGGAGGATTCTTCCGACATGGTATTATGACCTTTCTGTTTTATCTCGTATTCGTTGCGCCGCGATCATTCCCAGAAGAACTTCGCGCAGAACTCCCGCAGGGAGACCAGCCCGGCCAGGCGGCCGTCCTTGTCCGTGATGATCAGCTGTGCCGTCTCCTGCGCCAGGAAAAGCTTCGCCAGCTGGATCGCAGGGACGTCTTCCGAGACCGGCTCGCCCAGCTCCTGCATGATATCGGAAACGCGCGTATCGCTGGCGCTCTTCAGCAGGTCGACGAACGGCTGGAACCGGTAAATCGGGGAAAGGTTTTCCATCCAGAGGAGATGTTCCGGCAGGGTGTAGGACAGAATATCCTTCAGGGAAGCCACACCGCGGAGGTCGCCCACGGAGTCGATCACCGGCAGGGAGGAGCTCTGGGTAGTGGCGAAGATATCGATCGCCTCGCGGATGGTGTCCGTTTCGTGCAGCGGCTTGAAGTCGGTGCGCATCACGTCCTTTGCGAGCAGGTATTCCGGCATCTTGACTTTTCCGGTGGCGAAGAACGAGCTGACTTCCGCCGGGGTCTTCAGTCCGGCGACCAGGCGGATGTCCGCGGGGTCGGAGAACGATTTCGCCAGCATGGACATGACCTGCAGGTGCAGGTTCGGGTCTTCCAGCGGGGACAGGATCAGGACCATTACGTTAATGAATACATTCATATTCAAGGATATGACTTGTGTGGACATATCCTTGCCGCCATAGCCGATCCCGGTCGGGCTGCACGCGATGGCAATCATCGGTTTTTCAAGTCCGGCGAGGCGGGCATGCGGTACGGCAAGGCCCGGGGCGACGATGCACGGGAAAACCTTTTCACGCTTCTCGATCTCGGTGCGCGCTTCCTCGATGTTGAGCTGGGGGAAATGGCGCTTGAGCATATCCAGCAGCATTCCTATGACTTTTGCGCCGTCGGATTCCGTCACGCCGCAGGCGATGTTGTTCGCAAACAGGTAGTCCGAAAACTCGTTCTTCGTTACACTCATGGTAGGGATAACCTCCTGGGTCGTTCCATGTGTTTAAAAAAAATGAAATCCTTTTAAAATAGCATAAATCATAGAAAAATCAAGCTCGATGCGTGTTTTTCCCGGACTTTTTCGCGTCCGGGACACCGGCAGGAAAAAAGTTTTCATGTTTTTTTGTGTTTTCCGCTTCATCCGCTTGAAAAACATATTGAACCGCAGTATATTAAAAGATTGTTTATTCCTAAAAAACATTCAATTCAGAGGTTTCGCTCTTATGATTACGAAAAAGAATCTCGTCCTGCTCGGCCCGCCCGGCGCCGGGAAAGGCACGCTCTCCGATCCGCTGATGGCGCAGGAGAAGCTGGCGCATATCTCCACCGGAGAGATCCTCCGCGGCGAAGTGGCAGCCGGCACCGAACTCGGCAAGCAGGCCGAAGCCTGCATGAAGTCCGGCAAGCTCGTTCCGGACCAGGTCGTCGCCGACATGGTCGCCGCGCGCCTCGCCACGCCGGAATGCGCTGCCGGTTTCATCCTCGACGGCTTCCCGCGCACGGTCGCTCAGGCCGAACTTCTTGAGGACGCCATGGCGCGCATCGGCATGAAGCTCGACGCCGTGATTCTCTTCGAGGCCCCCGAAGACCTCCTCCTCCAGCGTCTCACCGCCCGCCTCACCTGCAAAAAGTGCGGCGTCGCGTTCAACAAGCTCTTTGCGCCTCCGAAACAGGAAGGTGTCTGCGACCGCTGCGGCGGCGAGCTCATCCAGCGCGCCGACGATTCCCTCGAGACCGCGAAAAACCGACTGAAAGTCTACCACGAACAGACCGCGCCCCTCATCCAGTTCTACGAGGGAAAAGGCTGCCTCGCGCGCATCGACTCCTCCCTCCCCGTCCGGGAAGGGTTCGCGGCGCTCCTCGCGCTCCTGAAATGATCTCCGGTGTTCCTGTATGCGCATGCTGAAACGCCGCAATTTCGTGGTCCATACGCCCGAGGAGATCGCCCGCATCCGCGAGGCCGCGCGCGTCACAGCGCTCGCCCGCGAGGAAATCGCGGCGCTTGCCCATCCGGGCATGACGACACTTGAACTCGACGAACTCGCCGGAGCGGTGATCCGCGCCACGGGCGGCGTCCCGACATTTCTGAACTACAACGGCTTCCCCCGCAACATCTGCATCTCGGTCAACGATGTGGTGGTGCACGGGATCGCCAGCGACAAATGCGTCCTGAAGGAAGGCGACATCGTCAGCGTGGACGTCGGCGTCACACTGAACGGTGGCATCGGCGACACGGCGAAGACCGTGCTCGTCGGCAACAAGCCGATCTCTAAAGACATCGAACGCCTCCTTGCCGGCACGGAAGAGGCGCTTGAAGCCGGAATCGCCGCGGCAAAACCCGGCGGGCACGTGGGCGACATCTCCCGCGCCGTCGCAAACGTCGCCGGACAATACAAGCTCGGCATCGTCCGCGACCTCGTCGGGCACGGTTGCGGCACCCGCCTCCACGAGCCGCCCGAGGTCCCGAACTTCGTCAGCACAAGCGAAGGCCCGGTCCTCGTCCCCGGCATGGTGCTCTGCATCGAACCGATGCTGAACCTTGGCACGGCGCGCGTCTATGTGGAGAAGGACCAGTGGACGGTCCGCACCGCAGACGGGCTGCCGTCGGCGCATTTTGAACACATGATACTTATTACTGAAACTCATACGGAGGTCCTAACACGTGTCTAAAGACGTTGTCAAAGTAGAAGGCGTCGTCCGAGAACTGCTCCCCAACACCATGTTCCGGGTCGAACTTGAAAACAAACACATGATCCTCGCTCACATCAGCGGCAAAATGCGGCTCCACTTCATCCGCATTCTCCCGGGCGATACGGTGACGCTTGAGATGTCGCCGTACGACCTGACAAAAGGAAGAATCGTTTTCCGCCAGAAATAACGTCCGCGACCGTTTTTCATCGCTCAACACAGAAAAACCCGTCCGGGGCTCCGACTCCGGGCAAGTCCCCTTTTTTTGAACGTCAAAAGCTTTTAACCAAATAACAATCAACGCCCCAAGGGCAGAAAAGGAAAAACAATCATGACGAAACGTGATCTCGTTGTCAAAATCTCCGCTGAAACCGGTCTGATCCAGACCGAAGTCGCCAGCATCGTTCAGAAGACCCTCGACTACATCGCCGACGAACTTGCCGCCGGCCGCGACATCGAACTCCGCAACTTCGGCGTCTTCGAAATCCGCGTCCGCAAGGGCCGCAAGGGCCGCAACCCGAAAGTGCCGCAGATCACCGTCCCGATCCCGGAGCGCAAGGTCGTCAAATTCCGCGCCGGCAAGGAACTCAAGGACCGCGTCGCCAGCCTCAAGATCGACTGATCCCGGAGGATCCGTCCCATGCCGAAAATTGCTCCGCCCCCCGGAGTGAGCGACATCTTCCCGGACGAGTCGACCGCCTGGCTCCAGCTCGAATCCGCCGCCCGCAGGGTCTTCGGACTCTACGGGTTCGGCGAGCTCCGCACCCCGATCTTCGAGTTCACCGAAGTCTTCCAGCGCGGGCTCGGCGGGGAAACCGAAGTCGTCCAGAAGGAGATGTACACCTTTGAAGACCGCGGCGGCAGGAGCCTTACGCTCCGCCCCGAAGGCACGGCGGGCGTCATGCGCGCCCTCGCCGCGACCGATGCCGCGAACGGCGTCGAACACCGCGTCTTCTACATGGGCCCGATGTTCCGCGGCGAACGTCCCGCGGCAGGCCGCAAACGCCAGTTCCACCAGGTCGGCGTCGAAAACGTCGGACGTCCCGCTTCGCCGGGACTCGACGCGGAGGCGATCGCCATGCTCTGCCATTTCCTCGAAGAAATCGGCATCACGGGCTTCCGGCTCCTCATCAACACGCGCGGCGTGCCGGCCGACCGGCCGGCTGCCGAACAGGCCCTCGCGGAGCATTTCCGGCCGCATCTCGCCGAAATGTGCGAGGACTGCCGGGCACGCATCGACCGCAACGTCTGGCGCATCCTGGACTGCAAACAGGCATGCTGCCGCCCGTTCATCGAATCCGCGCCCGACCCCGCGCAGTTCTTCAGCGCGGAATCCCGCGACTATTTCAGAAAAGTGTGCGACCTCCTCACGGAACAGGGCATCCCGTTCACCGTCGATCCCCGCCTCGTCCGCGGCCTCGACTACTACGTGCATACGGTCTTCGAACTCACGCACTCCGGACTTGGCGCGCAGAACGCCATCGCGGGCGGCGGCCGCTACGAGCTTCAGCTCCCCGGCCTCCGCAACCCGATTCCCGGAGTCGGTTTCGCGGCGGGCATGGAACGTCTCCTCATCGTGCGCGACGCGCTCGGCGTGACGCCGCCCCCTGCCCCGGTCCCGAAGCTCTATCTGGCCTCGCTCGGGGACGCCGCTCTGGCGTTCAATACGTCGTTCGCCGCGAAACTCCGCCACGCGGGGATCTCCGCGGCCATCGACTACGATGCGAAAAGCATGAAGTCGCAGATGCGCGCCGCCGACCGCATGAAGGCGGAATACGTGCTCGTGATCGGCGATTCCGAACTCGAAGCACAATCCGCCAAGCTCAAGCACATGGCGGACGGACGCGAAATCGAGGTAACGCTCTCCCTCGACGGCGTGCTCGCCGCACTTGCCGCCGATGCGGGATCGAATTGACCCGGTTTCCCATCCCGACCGACACAAAAGCCGCAGGATAGGTTCTGCGGCTTTTTCACGTTCTGCCGATCCGATGGTCCCAATATCCACAAAAAACTTCAGGTCCGTCCCCGGCGTTATCCCTTTTCTCCCGGCGTTATCCCTTTTCTCCCGGCATTATTTCTTTTCCTGTTCCTTTTTCTGTTCCGACGTCTTCTGCGTTTCGGATTCCCGGCGGTCGATCTCGTCGGCGTCCTCCTGCGTGAACGCGGAGATGATGAGGTTCGGAAACAGGGTGATCAGATGCTTCGTATTGTCCATGAAGAAATGCGAGATGGATCTGCCGTAGGACACCTTCGGGTCGAAGATGTTGCCGGTCAGATAGAACGGCCAGTAGAGCAGCGCGAACCGCGCGTTCGTCTCCAGCTCGGCCTCGCCGTCCCCGGCCAGGTTGATCGAGCCGGATGCACGGTAGCTTTCGATCAGGTCGCCCGAAAGGTCAAGCGACTTCAAGTTCACGACGCCATGCCGGACGGACATCTCCATCGTGCCGTGCTTGAATTCAAGAGGGGTATCGCCGGAGATCATGTCCATGACCGCCCCGGCGGTCGTCAGACGCAGCGCGCGCCGCAGCATGTCGCCCGGCACATAGTCGATGAGGCGCGGCACGCTGACCAGAGGCAACAACAGGATGTTCAGGAAAAGCGACCGTTCCCGCAGGTAAGTCCGCAGGGAAACGCCTTCCAGCTCGGCCTCGCAGTCCGCCCGCAGGTTCTTCGTCAGCGCCTCCGTGGTGAAGCCCTCTCCATGCACGACAGCCTTCAGTCGCTTCACGAATCCACGCAGACGGCGCGGGATCTCCGGGCTGTCGTCCGTGGCCAGAAACGCGGTAAAGCTCTTGTCGAACGGGATATTGTTCAAATCCGCCTCGACATCAAACGGCCAGGAACCGTCCTTCAGGTGAATTTCCGCGGACGCGATCCCGAAGACGTCGCCGGAGAACTCCGCATGCGGCACGAGGATCGCGGGGTCGTCGCCATCCCGCAACTCCAGCAGCCCCGCTCCGGAAAAGATCAGCGCGTGGTTCCGTGCGTAGATCCCGTGCAGATCCAGTTCAAACGTCTTGTCGATGAGCGAGATCGCCGTCTTTTCCATCCCCGGGTCGGTGTTGTGGTTGTACCGGAAATACGATACGGCGAACGGAAGGTCCAGCGAACTTGAGATGAACTTCGGCAGGGCATCCTCCCCGCGACGGTACAGATACCGGCCGGAAAGATGCTCCTCGCCCTCCTCGTCCGACAAATGGAGCAAGACATCGCCGAACATCTCTTCGTCGGTCCAGAGCAGTTCGCCCGCGATCCCCCCGGACAATTCCGGGAAGCGGTACTTCTCCGGTTCGTCCGACTGGAGCCGCAGACGCTTGACTTTCAGGTCGCCCGTCCAGCCCATTTCGGAGAAATCGCGGTCAGCCCGGAACTCCACCTCCCCGGCGGTGTCCAAGTCCTCGAAATAAAAACTCCGCTCCACGCCGTATCCGATCAGGTACAGGGCCTCCGGCCCGAACCTCACCTCGGGGAACTTCATCCGCACACGGTTTCCGTTTGCCGGATCGATCGTCCCCGAACCGCTGGCGAACAGCGTCTGCCGCGCCTGCCGGTCATGGATGTCGACGTTCAATTCCGGCAGAACCACCAGGCCCTTCTTCCGTCCGTACTGGAAGGCTCCGTTCACCCCGAGGCGCGCGATCTCCCGCGGGATTCCATCGAACAGGATGGTCAGGTCGTTTCCGACGAGCATGCCCTCTCCGCCGACGACCTCGCCATCCGTGCTGACGGAGACATTGAACTCGGATGCCACGACTCCGCCCGCGAGCCGGAATTCGCTGTCATCATCCAGGAGCGGTTCCAGGAATGAAACGGGGAGTCCGTTCATCTTCAGCTTGAGGTTCATCGGGAAGTACGAGAAGGCGCCGTCCTTCCAGGTAAAATCGGATCCGCATCGGACGGACAGGCTCCCGTCCCCGTTGTCGATCTCCGCGTCCAGGCGGCTCAGCGTAATGCGGGAATCCGTCGGCTCGCACCGGAATTCCGCCGAAGCGGCGGCATTGACAAAGCGCAGGAACGGCAAATCGTCCCGGCCGGAAACAAACTTGTGTTCCAGCTGATGCGCGAGCACATCGCTGAGGTGGTCGAGCTCGATGCTTCCCGTTATTGCCGTTTTGCTGCCGCCGGAGGCGTTCAGAACGGCGTGGAAATCGGTCCCTGCCTTCAGATCCAGCCCGCAGTCCAGCTGCCACCCCTGGTCGTCCGGCGCGAGCCTGAAATCGGCATCCCCAATGGCATCCAGCACCAGGGTCTTCCCGCCGGTCCCGGTCAGGGCAAGATGCGACAGATGCGATTCCTTATGGAGCTTCGCCGCCATATTGACCAGGTCGAGATCGAGCTCGGCCTCCGCGGCATGTTCGGCGTCGCGCAGGTTGGCGTCCTCCAGAAACTCGCACAGGCTGGCGAGCTCCTGGTCGCCGAACGCTTCGATCATCCGGTAAGGATAGTAGTTCAGGTCGCCGCGGAGCGAAGCCGTGCGGATGTTGTATTCGCCCGCAAGGCGCGCATGGCAGATCCGGTCTTCGGCTTCCCCCCCGTAGAATGCCATCTCGCAGTGCGAGACGTTAAACGAACCGATCCGCGTAATGCCGTCCGTCGCGAACTGCGCGTCCGCATCGAACACGCGGCACATGGTCTTCCGGTCCCGCAGGAGAACGTTCGTGCCGCCCAGCAGGCACACTTTCTCCGGGTCAAGCTCGATGCTGTAGTCGAACTCCAGCTCCTTGTCCCTTGAATCGAATGGCAGGACGGGATCGAACGAGGTCAGGTCGACCGGTTTCACAGTCGAAATAGTCAGCTTCGCGGCATGGGGGTCCAGCGTGTAGGTGGCGTCTTCATGGCGCAGGAACTCAAACATGCCCGTTGTTTCGAGGCTGAGCCGCCCGCACTCCTGTCCGTCCAGATGCCCGGAAAGGGAATCCAGCGTCACACCGCCTGTCGCCAGGTCGAATTCAACGTTGCCCTTCGCATCGAAAATCACCTCTCCGGGAATATCCGAATCCCGGCAGACGACCCCGGATCCGAGGGCGTTCGCACCGAACTTCAGGCACAGCTTCCCTTGATTGAGCCCAAGCGTCCCAAACACCTCGAAAAGCGTGTTCTCCATGCTCAAATCCCACGGGACATATTCCCAGCGGGTCGGATTCGTCCATTCGCCGCCGAACCGAATCGCATCGGATTCGGGTTCGTACTGCACGACCATCTCCGTCGATTCCGAGGTCGGGAACTCGAAACGGGTTTCCGGCAAGTCGATGACCAGGGGAGTTTTCGCCGTGACGGACACGGTGATGCTTTCGCCGCCCCGGGAGGATGCGATCTTGATCCGGCCGCCGCATTCCAGAAGCCGCTGCGGATCGTTCAGCCTGCATTTCACGCCGCAAACCAGTTTCGGACGCGTCAGGATGCCGTCCTCGAACGTCGCATTCAGTTCGGGAAACGAGATCAGGCTCTGCACGGCGCCGGACTTCCAGCCGACTTCCGCGTCACGCAACGACAGGTCCGCCACCCGCACAAGCGGCTTCGATGCCTTGTCCCAGAGGAAATGGGAAAATCTGCGGAAGTCCTCGCCCGGAGCAGACTCTTCGGCCTGTTGTTGTTCCGCCCGGACATCCGAAAGCCGGGTGAAATCCGGCGTGGCGCGCAGCCCTTCGGCATGGACCTGCGATACCTGCACCGACTTGATGCCGAAACCGCTCAGCTCCACGTCATCCACCCGGAATCCGCAGGATTTCGCCTCGATTACACCGGCGGGGCACTTCACCTTCAATTCTGTCAGGATGATTTCGTGATTCGCAATGGAAACCGCCACGCCGGGATTCCCAACGACCTCCACGTCCACACACCAGGCGCCGAGCGGGACGATCCATTGGTCCACGGTGAGGAGCGCCGCAATCCCCGCAAACGCGAGCAGGAACACAAGGATGCCCGCCGTCCAGCAGACAGCCTTCAAGATTCTGCGCAGAGGGGAGCGCGCCCCGGAGTGTTTCTTTTCAGTCATTTGTTTTTGTCGGACGGCGACGCGGGAGCGGAAAAACGGAACAAGCTTTTCATCCGCCCCGCACAGCCGTCGTTTTTTACAGGATTAGTTCGGAATAATTTACATCATACGGCGTTTTTTTTCAAACGCATAGTTTAAAGAACAACTCTTTTTCGCCATATTTCTGTCCGTTTTTTTCCGAACCAGGAGTCTTCAGGCGAAATTCCGCCTCAAAATCGGTTCAAAAAAAAGACCTTGCAATCCCGGGGGAAAAACAAAATCGCAAAACAGAGCTTTCAAAAACCCTATATTTTTATAAAAAAAGTTTATAAAAAAAACTGATCCATCCGGCATAACAGCTTGATTTTTCATGGATCATGGTGTATATTATTCATTCAATTTTTGAAAAACATCCTTCACATAACACGCAAAACCTAAACTTTGTGAGGTATTATCATGGCAACGAACAAAACTGCAAAAAAAGAAACCGCTCCCGCTAAAAAGACTGCCGCCAAGCCTGCAGCCGTGAAGGCCGCCCCGAAAAAAGCTGCCAAGGCCGCCGCTCCGAAGGCCGCCCCGAAAGCCGTCAAGGCCGCTCCCGTGAAGACAAACGACCCGGAAGAGAATATCAAGCGCTTCGCGAAGACTCCGCTCGCGATGAACTTCGTGAAGGCCCACAACGGAAGCTGGAACCACACCGACTGGCTGAACTTCCTCCGCGACCTCGAAGAACGCGGCTATTTCCCGATCGACACCGACCGCGTCGGCCTCATCCTCGAAGACAGGAAAAAAGCTTTCTTCGCGAAGTAATCGCTCCGCGTCTTCCGCATCCACATGAGACTCCCCCGAATTGCCCTGACCATGGGCGATCCGGCGGGCATCGGCCCTGAAATCGCCGTCCGGCTCGCGCGTGCGGTCTCCGCCGGGAAGGTATCCCCCGCGGAAATCGCGATCTACGGCGCTCCGGACATCATCGACGAGGCAGTGCGCCGTTTTGCCCCCGGATCCGCTCCTCAGGTCGTCCCCTGCTCCGAACTCAAATTCCGGCAGATTCATCCAGGCCGTCTGGATGCGCGCTGCGGCCTGGCCGCGCTCGAATGCTTCCGCACGGCCACGCTCGACGCCATCGCCGGGAAGGTTGACGCCATCGTGACCTGCCCGATCAACAAGGCGGCGGTCAATCTGGCCGGGATCCCGTTCACCGGGCACACTGAACTGCTGGCGTCCCTTTGCGGCGTCCGGGATTTCGTGATGATGCAGTCCGCCGGCGAGCTCCGCGTCGTCTTCGTCACCACGCACATCCCGCTCGCGCAGGTGCCGTCCGCCGTCACGTTCGACCGCATCGTGACAGTCACGCATTTGCTCCGCGACGCCATCGTCGCGGAGGGCATCGTTCATCCGAAGCTCGCGGTCGCCGCTCTCAACCCGCACGCGGGCGAAAACGGCAACATGGGCACGGAGGACGAGAACACGGTGAAGCCGGCCGTGCGTGCGCTCGCGGACGAAGGAATCAGCATCCAGGGGCCCTTCCCCCCGGACACGCTCTTCATCGAGAGCATCCGCTCCCAGTTCGACGGCATCGTCTCCATGTACCACGACCAGGGGCATATCCCGTTCAAAATGCTGGCGTTCGACCGCGGCGTGAACTCCACGCTCGGGCTTCCGGTCATCCGCACCAGCGTCGACCACGGCACCGCCTTCGAGATCGCATGGAAAGGCTCCGCATCCGTCGGCAGTCTGGTCGCCGCATACGAACTCGCGCGGAAGCGCACCGTCTCCCGCATCGCAAACGACTGAACCACACCATCCGTACGCAGCTTATGTTCGAACTCGACATCACACGCGATTTCTCCGCCGCGCACAGGCTCGTCGGCTACAACGGCCTCTGTTCCGCGCTCCACGGGCACAACTGGACCGTGCAGGTCTTCATCCGCGCGAAACAGCTTGATGGAATCGGCATCGCCGCCGATTTCACCGTCATCAAGCGCGAACTGACCGCCATCCTGTCCGCCTACGATCACAAGTACCTCAACGAGCTTCCCGATTTCAGCGGCATCAACCCGACCAGCGAAAACATCGCCCGCATCCTCTTCGAAAAGCTCGACGCCGCCGTCAAGATCCCCGGCGTCACGCTCGACCGCGTCCGCGTCTGCGAGTCCCCGACCTCCGGCGCCACATACATCCCCGACCGCGACTGAGCGTACGGACGATCCGTCCAAAGACAATCGTGCCGGCCCCTTCATGACGAAGGGACCGGCTTTTTTTGCTGACATTCCGGGCTGTCAACCCGGATCCGAGTCAGTCGGCCTCGATCGAGATCACGCTCATCACGGCCTCGTCTGTCTGAGACGTGTCCGCAGGATGCCCGGCGGCATGTTTCACGGCCTCGGCCTTGTTGGTCATGATATGCTGTTTCTGCATCGTGCCGGTCGTACCGGAAGCCGTGCCGGCCGGTTCTGGGCAGGCAGGCTTTTTGTTCCCGAGGCAGCACTTCAGCACATGCGTGGTCCCGCAGTTCGCCTGGCAAACCGGACAGGTATGGCAGACCGGGCACGGCATCAGCAGGATGTAGCCTTCGGTGCATTCCTCCGTTTCGAGTGCGGGCGCCTGCATGATCTGTTGCGCGGGCGTCAGCGCCTGCGACGACGAGCCGGACATCCCCGCCTGAGGCGCGGACGCGTTCATGCCGTCGGCTCCCGTCAGATACGCCGCGGCCAGCACAGCTGCGACCGCCGCCAGAGTTGCGATCATAGTTCGTTTCATAGATTCCCCCTTTGTTTGAAATTTCCGGCCCGCAGCCTTTCTCCCCTGAAAGGCATGCCGCCGGGTGATTTCAATATAGCATCGCGGCAGGAAAAATCAAATTCAAAGACAGCTCGTCCACAGGCCGGCGGCATACCTCCGGGCTTATTCACGGCATCATGCATCCGCACAAAAAAGAAGGAATCAGCCACCACGAACTGCCGCCACGGAAGCCGGCGCCGGGAGGTTCACTCCTCGATGTCGGGATAGCGGTACGGTACGCCGCGGAAATTCCGGAACGTATACGTGCGCCCCTCGACCCGTTCCAGATAATCCGGGACCAGCGGAACTTTCCCGCCGCCGCACGGCAGATCGATCGCGAAATGCGGCACGGCCATCCCGGATGTCCAGCCGCGCAGTTTCTTCATGATGTCAAGCCCGGTCGAAAGCGGCGTGCGAAAATGCTCCGTGCCGTAGATCAGGTCGGACTGGAACAGATAGTACGGTTTCACCCGCACGGCGAGGAGTTTTCGCATCAGGAGCCGGATGACCTCGGGTTCGTCGTTCACGCCGCGGAGCAGGACCGTCTGGCTGCCGAGGGGAATCCCCGCGTCGGCGAGGCGCGCCAGGGCTGCCGCCGAACGCGGCGTGATCTCGTCCGGGTGGTTGAAATGCACATTGATGTACAGCGGATGGTACTGTTTCAGCATGAAAACGAGGCGCCGGTTGATGCGTTCGGGCAGGACGCACGGGACGCGCGTGCCGATGCGGATGATGTCGACGTGTTCGATCGCCCGGAGTCGGCTCAGGATGGACTCCAGGCGGTCCGTCTCCAGCAGGAACGGGTCGCCGCCGGACACCAGCACGTCGCGGATGGCCGGATTGGAGGCGATGTATTCGATGCCGCGCGCCACCTCGGATTCGTCCACACACATCGGCGTGCGGAATTTGCGTTTCCGGGTGCAAAAACGGCAGTAGCAGGCACAGCAGTTCGACACGAGGAGCAGGCAGTGGTCGGGGTAACGGTGCACCACGCAGGGCGCGGGCGTCAGCCCCTCCTCCCCGAGCGGGTCGTCCATCAGGTCGCCGCTTTCCCGCAACTCCAGTTCGTCCGGCACGCACTGCCGGTAGATCGGGTCGCCTTTCGCCCGGATCAGGGAAAGGTAATACCGCGTGATGCGAAACGGGAACACTGCGGAGACGCGGCGGACGGTCTCCTCCGGGAGGTCAAACCGCTTCGCCAGTTCGGAGGTGTCGGTCAAGGCATTTTCCAGGCTTTTCTGCCACTGTTCCATACGATTCGTCATGCCCGGTCCGGCTCATGCCGGACGGGAGGTTTGCAGTTCAGGTTCGGGATCGGATTCGAAGAGCGGAATCGGTTCGCAGGAGCTTGAGCCGGCCCGCCGGAATCGTTTCCGTCGTCTTTTGTTTTTTTTGACCTTATAATGTAGCATTTTTTGTTCAAAAATCAATCGTTCCTCGCGTTTTTCCCCAATTTCGGGGCTGCGTGCAGCGCCTCCCCTGCGGGCGACCGTTCCCGGCGCGTTGTCCGAAGCCGGCTTTCCCCGGATGTTTTTTCCTCTTTTTTCGATTCGCGGGGTTGAAAAAAACCGTATGTGATGCTAAAGTAGAGGGAATTTTAACTCAATCAGAACCTGAAGGCGGCTTTTCCGGGCCGTTGGAAACGAGGCGGGGGCCATGCAGGCTTCGCCTCCGGTGGGATTTGTCATGGACGAAAAAAAGACTGCAGCATCAGCTCCGAAAAACAAGATATCCTATACCGTCGTGAACCCGGTCATCCCGCGTCCGACCGCAAAACGGAATTCGCCGCCCCCGATCGGCCCCGAGATCGGCCCCGATCCGCGCAGTTCCATCGGCTCCCGCGTCTCCATGTGCGAACAGCCTCTCTTCAAAAGCGAAAGCGGCATCCTGTACGACTTCCAGTTCGGGTACCGCGTCAAGTTCCCGGGGGGAAACAGGACATACAAACTGCGCGTGTACGACCAGGACAGCGGCATGCTGCTGGAGGAACACAGCCACAAGGGCGGCGAATTCTATGTCGGGGAGAAAAAGTATTTCGTGCGCTACCGCCTCGAGGCGTTTCTGGACAACAGGCTCGTCTTCGAACACAATTACGACTGCACGGGCCGCGAAGTCTGCATCATCATCCCGGACGGCGGGCTCGGCGACAACCTCGCCTGGCTGCCTTATCTGGAAAAGTTCAGGGTGGTCCACAAGGCGAAAGTGACCGCAGTCATGGGCGAATGGATGATTCGTCTCTGCCAGTCGCAGTATCCCGCCCTCAAGTTCATCCCGCTTGCGACGAAGCCGAAACTCGATTTCCCCTACGCGATCTATTTCTGCGGCATTTTCGAGGAAAACCGCAAGCCCTGGCGTCCCGTCGAGCATCAGCATCTGGGCATGCAGAAGACCGTGGCGCAGATCCTCGGCCTCCCGCTCGAAAACCTCCACTGCCGTCTCCCGCTCGGTTCGCCGCGGCCCGTCAAGGAACCCTACGTCTGCATCTCCACGATGGCGACGAACCCGACGAAATACTGGAATTTCCGGTCCCACCCGGCGAATCCGGAACCCGACGGATGGAACATCCTCATCCGCTGGCTCAAGTCGTTCGGCTACCGCGTTTTCGTCCTCGACCGCGACAAGGAGCTCGGCTTCACGGACAAGCACGTCTACCATATCCCGACCGAGGCGGAGGACCTCACCGGGCGGATCCCGATCGCCGAACGCATCCACTATCTGGAGCATGCCGAATTCTTCGTCGGCCTCCCAAGCGGCCTCAGCTGGCTCGCCTGGAACTGCAACATCCCCGTCGTCATGATTTCCGGCTTCACCATGGACGGCAGCGAGTTCCCGACCCCATACCGCGTCACGAACTTCCTCTTCTGCCACGGCTGCTGGAACGACTCGCACCTTTTCTTCGACTCCAAGGTCCCCGTCTGGTGCCCGCGCCATGTGGGCACGCCGCGCGAGATCGAATGCACGAAGACGATCACGCCGAAAATGGTGCAGGAGACCATCATGCGAATCCCGGTGTTCCAGAAGCATGTGGCGGAGCTGCACGAACAGGAATGGCTGGAGGAATTCCGGTCTCGGTCGTCCGTCCCCGGCGCCGTCAGCACGCTGATCGCGTTCCCGCCCAGAAATGAAAAAAAAAAGAACAGGTGAGCCGGACCCGTCGGCGTGACGCCACGATCCTGCTCCCCGTCTACCGCGCAAACCCGGACTATCTCAGGCTCACGCTTGACTCCGTAATCCGCGTCGCGGAGACGCAGGGCAACACCGAAGTCATCCTGTTCAACGACTGTTCGCCGGACGACTCTCAGAGCATCATCGACGAATACGCGGACCGCTATCCGCGCATCATACGCAAGATGAAGTCCGAGCACAACCTCGGCGTCGGAAACGCGCGGACGGAAATGTGCAAGGTCGCGCACGGACGCTACATCCTCTCGTTCGACCAGGACGACATCATGCTCCCCTTCGACCTCGGGGGCGTGATCGGCATGATGGACCGGAATCCGCAGTACGGCGCGAGCTATTCCCCGAAATTCCTGTTCGACGAGAACGGCCTTACCGGAGAGGTCCACGGCGGAGCCCCGTCCGAATTCAACGCCTTCTTCACGCCGAAGGTCAACATCAATGCCATGGTCATCCGCGCCGAAGTCCTCGCCGAGCACGAATGGTTCAAGCCCGTCCCGGACTGCGCGATCAATGACGACGTCTTCCTCATGATCCGCCTCGCCGCGGACACGGAGTTCCATTTCGACGAGGCAAATCCGCGCGTTCTCTACCGCATCCACAAGAAGCAGAACTCGCTCCTCTTCCATCATGAAGACCAGTTGCCGTTCCGCTGGATGGCGGAATACATGACGAAACAGCAGCCCGAACTCTACCGGCGCATTCTGGCAAACAAACCGCCGAGGCTCACCCCGGAAAACCGCCGCTGGGTCCTCGGCATGATGGGAGCGGCCGTCTTCCTCAACCAGGACAAACCCGATCTCGTCCTCCCGATCGTCGTCAAGGCATGCGAACTCAACCCGGACGACTACGGGGCCTGGGAGCACAGGCTCCTGGTCCTCGGCATCGTGGACAGGCACGATGATTTCATGAATCTGTTCAAGTTTGCCGTCGAAAAGTTCAAAGGACAGTCCCCGACGAAGGAGATGCAGCTCATCTGCGCGCTGGGAACATATTACAGGGTCACCAACAGGAAGATTCCGGACTCCATCTGGGACCGTTATGAAAAGCTTCAAAAAGAATACGGCAGGCCGCCGAAGATCGTGCTGGACAATCTGCCGGAAAAAAGGAAGCGGATCGAGGCGCGGACGAAGTAAAAAAAGCCGGGCGATGAAGCGGTTTCACCGTCCGGCTCTTTTCCGGGGAACGCAGAATGGAACGGACCGCGCAGGGTCCCGCTCCCGTTCCGCAATCCTCTCTCAGCCCGTTATCAGACCTTGATGTCCATCGAGATATCGCAGGCTTTCACGGAATGCGTGAGCGCGCCGGAGGAGATGTAGTCCACTCCGGTCTCGGACAGGGTGGGGATGCGGCCGAGCGTGACATTCCCGCTGGCCTCCAGACGGGCTTTGTTCCGGGCGATCCCGACAGCCTTCACGACCTGCTCGTTATCCATGTTGTCGAGCAGGATATACTCCGCGCCGGACAGCAGGGCCTCGTCGAGCTCGTCCAGAGAATCGACCTCGACCTCGACCTCCAGTTGCGGATACATTTCGCGAGCGCGGCGCACGGACCGCAGGATGCCGCCCTTCCCCTCCATCCCGGCGAGTTCGCGGTGGTTGTCCTTGATCATGATGCGGTCGTACAGGCCGATGCGGTGGTTGAACGCGCCGCCGACGGCCACGGCGTATTTTTCGAGGTTGCGCCAGCCTGGCGTAGTCTTGCGCGTATCGAGAATCTTCGCACGGTTTCCGGCGAGCTCCTGATATTTGTGCGACGCCGTCGCGACGCCGCAAAGCCGCTGCAGGAAATTCAACGCCGTGCGCTCCCCGGTCAGGAGCACGCGGGCAAGGCCGGAGATCTCCGCCATGACCGTCCCGCGGGGGCACTCTTCGCCCTCCTGCACCATCGCCGTGAACACGATATCCGGGTCAAGCGTATGGAAAAGGCGTTCCGCAACAGGGAGGCCGGCGCAGATCAGGTCCTCCTTGGCGATCAGCACCGCCGTTGCCTTCAGATCGGCGGGGATGACCGAGTTCGTGGTAGTGTCTCCGAGGTCGCCGAGGTCCTCCTCCAGGGCCAGCTGAATCAGGATGTCGGCGCGTTTCCAGTCGATTTCGGGTTTCCGCATCGGGTTATCTCCTATCTCTTTCCAATATCGGTTGATTATGTTCGAAAAAGTTCCGGCCTCACGGCCTCGGCACCGCTTGTGGTGTGCGCTCGCGTCAGCAGCGCACTGCCTCAACACCGCTTGCGGTGTCGTACATCACGGAAATCGGTTTGATCTCCAGCGCCCTGCCGGTCTGCATGTCGTACCGGACCACGGCGGCGTCCAGGCGGATCCCGGTCTCCACCACGGGGAACTTGTGCGGCATCCCCGTTCGGAATTTCGCGATCACGTCCGGCACGGCGCGTCCGAGGATCGAATCCGCGGCTCCGACCATGCCGACGTCGGACAGGAACGCCGTTCCCCCGGGCAGGATGCGTGCATCGGCGGTCTGCACGTGCGTGTGGGTGCCGAGCACGGCCGTGACGCGACCGTCCAGGAACCACGCGAGGGCGGCCTTCTCGCTCGTCGCCTCGGCGTGGATGTCGACGATGACGCACTTGCAGGTGATCGGGATCTGGGTCAGGATCTGTTCGGCGGTCTCGAACGGGCAGTACGCGCTGTCCTTCATGAACACCTTGCCCATCAGGGAGATGACGGCCACTTCGCCGCCCGCCGGATTGCGCGTATGCAGCCAGCCGCGTCCGGGCTGGAGTTTGCTCATATTCGCCGGGCGCACCACGTTCTTCAGTCCGCGGATCTCATCCTCGAATTCCTTCCGGTCCCATGTGTGGTCGCCGGAGGTGAAGACGTCCACGGCATCCTCCATCTCGCCCAGGCAGGACCGGTTCATCCCGGCGCCCGCGGCGCAGTTCTCGCCGTTCGCGATCACGAACGTGCACATGTACTGTTGTTTGAGGCGGGGCACAAGCGCCTGGACCGCCTTGCGTCCGCCCTTTCCGACGATGTCACCGATAAACAGCAAATTGAGCGCGGGTCCGTTCAAGTCCATACTCCTTAAATCTCGACTGTTTTCCCGTTTCGATTTGAAAAATCCGCGGAATGCAGTATATTTTCAGACCGTTTTATTAAGAAAAAATATAGTCCCGGAATCGGAAAACTGCAACCCCGGAACCAGAAAAAATGGCGAAAAACATGAAGAAAGACACCAAGCCCGCACCGCAGAACGCCCCTGCGTGCGCCTGCCCCGGTCCCGCGCCGGACGATTGCGCCCCCGGCAAGGCAGTCGCCTTTCTGAAATACGCGGTCAAGATCCTGGTCACCGCCAGCATCGTCGCCATCCTCGTCTATTCCTCGAAGAAGCATGGCTCGTTCGACGGCGTCGACCTCTCCGGGCTGAACTGGGCCTGGCTCGCCGCGGCATTCCTGCTGTATCTCGTCCATCTCTTCGTGAACGCCTGGCGCTGGCGCCTATTGCTGGCATACCGCGAGATCCCGTGCTCGCTCCTCTCCGCCTTCTCCCTCACCACGCAATCGTTTTTCTTCTCGCTGGTAATGCCCGGCGGGGCGATCGGCGGCGATGTGATCCGCGCGGGCTTCCTGGCGTACCGGGTGCCGAAGGGGCAGAAATTCGACGGCGTGTTCACCATCCTGATGGACCGGTTCACCGGCATGATCGGGATCTTCCTGACCGTATTCCTCGCCATGCCATTCGCCTGGCGCTACCTGGACGGGACCGACCCGCGGGCGAGGATTCTGACTTTCGCGCTGCTCGGCGCGTCCGCCGCGGGCCTGCTCGCCGCCGCCGTCATCTTCCTGCACGGACAGCTTGAAAAGCTCGCGTTCTTCCGTTGGGGCGAGGATCTCGGCGCGAGGCTCACGCGCGGGTTTTCGACCCGGCTCCTGAACGCGCTGGACTCGTACAACGGCGCGACGAAGGAGATCGTGTGGTGCGTGCTTGCCAGCATCCTCGGCGTGAATTTCGTGCTCGGCCTTTGCTTCTACTGCGTCTGCCTCGCGTTCTCCGCCTCGCTGGCGCCGCTCTTCGCGCCCATCGTGGCGGCGATCACGGTCGGAAACATCGCCGGGCTCATCCCGCTTACCATGTCCGGCATCGGACTGCGCGATTATTTCGTGGCGGCAATCCTCGGTGCCGCGCTCGCGGAACTCCCGGACTGCCCCGTCGACGCGCTCGCCCCGACGCTCGTCATGACCGGCGTCATCATCGCAGGCGGTCTCTTCGGCGGGTTCTTCTTCCTCTTCGACAACGCATACCGGAAAAAGGTCCCGGCGTCCACGCCGCCCGCAACGGGAAACTGACCCGCCATGCCGCACGAAAACCAGAACCGCAAACTCGACCTCGTGTTCCGCTGCGCGCTCTTCGCGGCCTACGCCGCGGTCACGCTCGCGCTGGTGCTCCGACATGAACCCAAGGCGGACGAGCTTCAGGCATGGCTGATCGCGCGGGACTGCACCATCCCGGAAATCTTTCACGCCATGCGCTGGGAAGGACACTTCGTGCCGTGGTACCTCATGCTGCACGCCTTCGCGGCGAACGGCTGCCCGGTCCTCTGCATGAACCTCCTTTCATGGGCGTTCATGGCCGCCGCCGGAGCGTTCTTCCTCTTCCGGGCACCGTTCACCTTCCCCATGAAACTCCTGGTGCTGTGTTCCTCCGCGATGCTCTTCTGGTATCCGGTGGTCGCCCGCTGCTATGCACTGATCCCGATCCTCCTCTTCGCGCTCGCTGCAGCCTGGCCCGCCCGCTTGAAACGCCCCCTGCTCTTCGGTTTCCTGATCGCATGCCTGACGAATACCCACGCCTATTTCGAAGGCTTCTGCGGCATCGTGTTCGTCCTCTGGGCGTTCGATGCATGGAAACTCCGCGCGGAACTCCCCCGCCGCGAACTCCGCCGCATCGCTGCCGGGCTCTGCATCGCCGCCGCAGGCGCGCTGTTCGGGTTTCTCCAGGTCGCACCGGGTATGCTGGATGCGCGGTCGGTCGGAAACCAACGGTTCTGGCCGATGAAAATGAGCTTCTATGAACGCCTCGCCACGTCGTTCGTCGACTTCGCGGGCTCTTCCAAGGAGGTCGCGAACGTGAAGATCCCCGTGCTGGAATACCTCTGGGCGGCCCTGCTCCTGCTTCTGATCGTCTGGATTGTCCGGCGTTGGAGGAGCGGACTGCTTTATCTCGCGTTCGCCACTTTCTTCTTCGGCGCTTTCTGGTTCGTCCTGCCCCAACAGGAACGGCCAAGCGCGTTCGCCAGCGGGTTCCAGCTTGTACTCAACTTCATCTTCCTGCCGTTTTTCGCGGTCGCGATGCTGTCGTTGTTCCGTGCATCCCGCCGCATGGGTGCGGTCTGCCTGGCATCGTTCCTGTGGATGATCCTCTTCGCGATGTTCCTGTTCTATTTCCTGCCGCAGAGGGCGCTCCTCGTCTTCCTGACGTTCCTCTTCTGCCACTGGGTCCTGCTGGAAAACCCGGAGGAAAGGAACGATGCCGCGCCGGGCGCGTTCTTCCGTTTTCTGGACGGCCCGAAGCCGCTGTACCTCAAACACCTCGCGGAGGCCCTGGCCATCTACATCTGCTTCTCCATACCCGCCAGCGTATCTCTCGTCATGATGGATTTCCGCCATCCCTTCTCCGGCGCGAAGGACATGGGCGAGTACCTCACGAAAAACCTGCCGCCCGGATCGACCGTCGTCATCCCCTTCTACGGCATCACCGACGCCGTGATCTCGGCCTATGCGCCCGGCCTCAAGTTCTACTGCGTGGAAGCCGGCAAAAACATCACGTTCTGCCCGCTTGACTGGTCGCAGAAAAAGCTGAATCAGAAACATGCCCTGATCATGCCGAACTGGATGCAGGATGTGCAGGACGGACAGCTCGTCTGCCTCGACTCGAACGGCTTCATGTTCTCGCCGCAATGGGCCCCTGTCGTCGATGCGCCCGGTCCGCATTATTTCGTGTGCGACATGTGGTTCCTGGGAGGGTTGCCTGTAGGCTCCATGAAATTGCAGAGCAAGGACCGCAAACACCTCTACACCGAGGTTTACCGCTCTCCCTTCATCCCGTTCACCGACTGCGCCGGCGAACAATACTGGCTCTTCACCGACGAAGCCGCGCCGGTTCAGGAAGATAAAAACAATCCGCCAGGCACAAACTGAAGGTAAATGCGGGCAGAAAAGGCGATCAGGACGAATCGCTCCTATCGGTCCTATTCAGGAAACAACCGGGAGATGATACAATCCGAAGGCCGGCTTACTCCGGCGCATTGCCCGCGGATCCGGAGACCATGGCGGCGCGGCAATCCGTCTTCGGGCAGAAGCCGCGGCAGGAGAGCTGGATCTCCTTCACGGCGAACCCCTCCGGCAGGCCGGGCACCGACGGCACCAGCGGCTCGTTTTCGGCGGGAAAGAGGTCATAGACTTCGCCGCAGTGCAGGCACTTGAAATGGCCGTGTTCGCACATATTGGCGTCGTAGCGCAGTTCGCCGCCCTCGATCGTGATCTCCCACACGGCATGCTTTTCCGCGAGGAGCTTCAGCGTGTTGTACACGGTCGTCAGCGACAGTGTGGGCTGTTCCGCCCGCACGGCCGCATAAATCGTCTCGGCGGTCGGGTGGATCGCATGCGTCCGCAGAAAATGGTAGATCGCGGTGCGCTGCGGCGACGGCGTGATGCCGATCTTCCGCAGGATCGCGATGCTGGACTCACGTGTCATCATGGGCGGCAGTCAGAAAAAGAAAGGGGAAAGGAACCCGCATCCCTGGACCGGAGCGTTCCGGATGCGGGCTCAGGCAAAAAAACTCGGACCTACTTCAAGATCAGTCCTTGAAATAGCGTTTCAGGAGGCCGGCGAACGCGGCGCCGTGGCGCGCTTCGTCCTTGGCCATTTCATGCACGGTATCGTGGATGGCGTCGAACCCGAGCTGTTTCGCCTTCTTGGCGATCTCGAACTTGCCGGCGCATGCGCCCTGTTCGGCTTCCACGCGCTTGGTCAGGTTGGTCTTCGTGCAGGGGGCAACGACTTCGCCGAGGAGTTCCGCGAACTTGGCGGCGTGTTCGGCCTCTTCGAACGCGATGCGCTTGTAGGCTTCGGCGATTTCGGGATAGCCTTCGCGGTCGGCCACGCGGCTCATGGCGAGGTACATGCCGACTTCGGTGCATTCGCCCGTGAAGTTGGCGTGGAGACCGTCCATGATCTCCTTGTCGTCGACCTTGCCGTCGCCGATGCTGTGGACGGTGGCGAAAGTCATGGGGCCGGCATCCTCGGCCTTAGCGACGAACTTGGAGGCGGGAGCCTTGCACTGGGGGCAGAATTCGGGGGGATTGTCGCCTTCGTAGACATAGCCGCAGACTTGGCAAACGTACTTCATGATGGGGTCCTTTCTTTCACGCGCCGGGCGGCGCATGAGGTGGTTGGGGTTTGGTTGGAAACGTGTCCCGGCGGGGAGAATGCCGGTTTTGTAATCACTACAAGATTACAATAAATCCAAAAGATGAAAAAGTCAAACGAAAAACACGCCTTTTTTTGTTTTTTTTCGCAACGCTCTGCTTCAGAGCGTCTTCTTCATCATCTCCGGCGCGAACTTCCCTCGATTCGCCGGATCGAGCAGACGCCACTTCGCCAGTCCTGCGTGCGCCATACAGAACCGCAGCGCGACCGCGAGGCAGCCAAAGCCGTATTTCACGCTCCGCCGGAACGAGATGCTGGATGCCTCCTCGAAATACCTGGTCGGGCAGGATACCTCGGCGATGACCGCCCCGGTCCACGCGATCTGGGCGAGCATCTCGTTGTCGAAGATGAAATCGTCGGAGTTTTTGCTCAGGTCGAGCGATTCGAGCAGTTCGCGGGAGAACCCGCGGTAGCCGGTATGGTATTCGGAAAGTTTCTGCCCCATCAGCACGTTTTCAATGAATGTGAGGATGCGGTTCGAAACGTATTTGTACAGGGGCATGCCGCCACGCAGGGCGCGCCCGCCGAGGATGCGCGAACCGAGCGTGCAGTGGTAGAGCCCGTTTCCGATCATCGCCGCCATCGCGGGGATCAGCAGAGGCGTATACTGGTAGTCGGGATGTACCATGATCACGATGTCGGCGCCGTGTTCGAGCGCGAGTTTGTAGCACTGTTTCTGGTTGCCGCCGTATCCGGTGTTGCGCGGCAGGCGGCAGGTCACGGCCCCCTCGATGCGGGAAGCGGCCTCCCACGTGTCGTCGCTGCTGGCGTCATCCACGATCACGACCTGATCGACGAACGGCTGGGCGGCGACTTCGCGGAACGTCTTTTCGAGGGTCTTTTCCGCATTGTAGGCGGGCATGACCACGACGACTTTTTTCCCGTTGAACATCCTGGCTCCGGTTGAGGTTTTCTGAGGGTGAGCGGCATCCGGCATTTTTCAGCCGGATTTCCCGAATTCGATTCATGCTAAAATATACATCCGGCGGGGCATTTTTCAAGCGTTTTTCAGGAGCATGGCGTAGTTTCGCCGGAATATGCCACATCCCAGCCTCGAAAAAATAGTTCATTTTCTTGATTATCGGCTTGAAAAAACGCGCGCGCGAAGTATATTTAAGCTATTTCCGCATTATCACATCTTTTCGCCTCGAAATGAACTGCGACGTCACAGAAAGGACGATCTTGGACCAGGCCCGCACAACATCCTCCGTTCCGGCGATCCCCGGCGGCGCGCTGAACGCGCCCGTCAACGCCTTTTACAACGGGATCCGCAATCGCGTATTCCTGCGGGAAGCGGCGGCGTTCTGCGCCGTGGTGCTCTTCCTGGCGGGTGGGATCGTGCTCGTCTGGCGGATGGCATACCCGGAATGGCCCTGCCGCGCGGTGGTCATTTCGGCCGTGGGGCTCGCGGCCGCCGCACTGGCGGGCGCGCTGTACCGGGCGATCCGCCTGACACCTCCGAAACGCAAGCTCATGGTCTGGCTCGACGCCCATTCGGAATGCGGCGGTTTCCTGGCCGCATCGCTGAGCACGGACTGTTCGGCCTGGGCATCGCGGATACGGACGCCGCGGACGCCGGAACTGAGCATGCAGTTCCCCGCCGCGCGCGTGGCGGCGCTCCTCATTTCGGCAGTCTTCTTCGCCGCGGCATTTTACGTCGATCCGGAACAGGCACGGCGAAACGGCCCTGGCTCGCTCGACGTGCACGAGGAACAGCAGGAGCTGGAATCGAAGCTGGAGATCCTGGAGCAGGAGCCTCTGGTCCCGCAGGAGGAGATCGCCGCCGCGAAGGAGGCGCTCGACGAACTCGTGCAGAACAGCAGCGGCACGACCCCTGCCAAGGCGTTCGAGGGAATCGAGGTGCTCCGCGACCTGACCGACGCGCTCGCCGCCAATGCCGCGCGTGCGCTGGAGCACTCCGCCGAAAACTTCCAGCGGCTTTCACAGGCGGCATCCGCGCTGGCTTCCCTTCCGCCGGACGTCCCCGGCCGCACAAAAGCGCTGGAACAGCTCAAGCAGCTCGCCGAACAGCTCGCCGCGGACGATGCCGCGCTGGCGGAATTTCTGAAACAGAGCGGAGATAACCTCGCCGCCTCCATGACGCCGGAACAGCTTCAGTCGCTCGCCGACGCGATGGCAGGGAACGCGCAGGACCTGCGCGAACGCCTCGAAAAGCTCGCCCAGGCGCGCCGCGACCAGATGCAGGGCGGACAGGGCCAGGATGGCGGCGACACCGGCCTCGTGAACGATTCCGATTACGAAAACAGCGCCGAGGCGCTTCAGCAGTGGCTCGAGGAAAACGCCCCGGGCGCATCCGAACTCTCCGACGCCGCCGGCCAGGGACAGGGCAACGGCACCCCCGGCTCCGGGGGCATCTCCCGCGGACGCGGCGACGCCCTCCTCAATTTCACCGGCGAAACGCAGGACGTCGGCGACAAGCGCCGCGAACTCATGCTTGACAACAACACCCCCGGCCAGAGCGTCTCCATCCTGGAGTTCGCCACCTCGCCCGGCGAGGAGACCGCCGAACGCGCCAAAGCAGGAAAGCTCTCCGGCGATGGACAGGCGGTGGAGCACGCCGAGACGCGCATCCTCCCCTCGCACCGCGAGTCCGTCCGCCGGTATTTCAACAATTCCCCCGGTCAACCGTAACTTTTCATATCCTCACATGGAGCACTCCCCGCGATGAACACCGAAACCACCTCCCTGATGCCTCCCGAAGAGCTCAATCATATCAGCAGCCTGGCGGCGCGCCTCCTCGACGAACTCGACAAGATCCTGCTCGGCCAGCACGAAGTCCACAGGCTCCTCCTCATCGGCATTTTCAGCCGCGGCCACGTGCTGCTCGAAGGGCTCCCCGGCGTCGGCAAGACCGCACTCGTGAAGGCACTCGGCAAGCTCATGCGCCTGGAGTTCAAGCGCATCCAGTTCACGCCCGACCTGCTCCCCAGCGACATCCTCGGCGGCAGCATCCTCCAGGTCATGCCCGACGGCTCCCGCAAGATGGAGTTCCAGCCCGGCGCGATCTTCTCCAACATCCTCCTCGCCGACGAGATCAACCGCGCGTCGCCGAAGACCCAGTCCGCCATGCTCGAAGCCATGCAGGAACACGCCGTAACGCTCCTCGGCGAAACGCGCCCCCTGCCCGACCCGTTCTTCGTGCTCGCCTCGCAGAACCCGATCGAACTCGAGGGAACCTATCCGATCCCGGAAGCCCAGCTCGACCGCTTCCTCTTCAAGATCAATGTCTCGAGCGTCGACGCCGACGTCCTCACGCAGATCATCGCGAACCGCCGCCGCGGCGAACCGCCGGAGCCGGAATGGACGCTCTCCGCCGAGGAGCTGAAGGAAATCTTCGACGCCATGGACCGCATCTACCTCAGCGAATCCGTCGCGAACTACATCGCGCGCATCGTGGCAGCCGGACACCCGGAGAACCCCGCCGCGATCCCGGACGTGACGCGCTTCGTCACCTACGGTCCCTCCCCCCGCGCAGCCATCGCCCTCGCCGAATCCTCGCGCGCCGCCGCGCTCCTCGCGGGACGTCCCGCGGTCGGGTTCGAGGACGTCCGCAGCGTGGCGCCCGCTGTCCTGAACCACCGCCTCATCCTGAACTACCAGGCGAAACTCGACAAGATCACGCCCGCGCTCCTCTCCGAACGCCTCCTCGAAAAGGTCGACCCCGCCGGCATCGACTGGCCGCAGGGCGTCAACGCGGGAAAGGCATGACCATGAGCCTCGTTTCAAGCATCTTCCGGCGCGCCCTCCTGCCCGCGCTTCTCCTCCTGCTGCCCCTCGCGGCATCCGCGTTCGCGACAAGCCAGGCCCCGACCACAGTCCCGACCACGGTCCCGGTCACTGTCCCGGGCACGGATCCGGGCTCGGCTCCCCAGCTCATCCGGGCAGACGACGAGGGTTCGGACGAACGGTCGAAGACGCTGACTCCGGCGGCAGGTTCCGGCCCGGTCAAGATCTCCGTCGTGCCCGCGCCATTCACATCCGTCAACCCCGGCGACCAGTTCGTCCGCGAGTTCGTCGTGCAGAACGATTCGCCGAAGGCTGTCGATGTCTCCATCGTCCTGCGCTACAGGTTCGGCTGGAGATCCAGCTCCAGCATGCGGTCCGTCTCGGCCTCCCGGAAGATCCCCGCCCACTCCCGGCAGACCGTCACCCTCTTCGTCCCCGCGATCACCAGCAGGGACCCGGAAGGCATCGAGTGCATCGACCCGAAGATCTTCGTCGACGGCAGGCCGTTCAGGCCCCTGCCGTCCGGCATCTTCGACGCGGGAGAGGTCGCCTCGGAGCTCTATCTGTCCTCCTCGTTCTCCACGTCCGAACCGCTCGTCAAGGCCATCTCCGTCGAACTGACGCCGCGCGTGCCGCTCGTCCGGTTCTATTCCCGGGGAAAGGACTGCGATTTCTCCACCACCGACACCATCCAGTGGCCCTCGGTCCCGCAGTTTTACCAGGCGAAGGGCCTGCTCTTCCGCAAAACCGCCGACAGATTCTCGTCCGACGCCGAACGCGCCATCCACGACGCCGTCATGCTCGGCGCCACGGAGGTCCTCTTCGTCTCGCCCGGCACCCAGTGGCCCGAATGGGCTCCGAGGCCCGCCTTCCCCGGACGTCCGGTCGTCGTACCGCGCGGACTCGGGCAGACCATCGTGCTGGACGAAAGCCTCCTGGTCAACCCCTCGGAGTCGGACATCCGCGTGGCATCCGGCAGGCGCTTCCCGGCCCAGGGGCCGGGCGGCTTCCAAAAGGATCCGGAAGAGGAAGATATAGAGGAAGAAATGGCAGAGGAGGAAACCTACGATTACATGCCGCGGGGCAACACGCCCGAACTCCGCGCCGCCCGCGCCGGCAATCCTCAGCTCATGGCGGGCCTGAGGGACGCCAGAGTCGTCCGGCTCGATCCGGCCATCCTTTTCCAGATGCTCCCCTGCGTCGACATCCCGAACCTGTCGTTCGCCGTGGTCATCCTCGCGCTGCTGGCGTACATCATCATCGTGGGCCCGGTCAACTATTTCTACCTCAAAAAGCGCGGAAAAAGCGTGCTGATGCTCCTGCTGACCGTCCCGGCGATCTCCCTGGTCTTCGTCGCGGTCGTCATCCTCTTCGTCACCATCTTCGAAGGCTGGTTTGCCCGCGCCTCCGCGGTCGGCGTGACCTACCTCGACCAGCAGGCGGGCATGGCGTACACGCGCGCCGCCGTGAACCTCTACGCGCCGGTCCCCGTGCGCTCCCTGGTCTTCGACCCGTCGGACACCGTGTCGTTCGCCCGCGCGAAGGACGTCGCCGTCCACCTCGGACGCGACCAGGTCGTGAGGGGCGCGAACAAGGCACGCATCCCCCTGACCTACGGCATCTCCCGGGCGGAAAAACAACTCGAACAGCTCAAGGTCTCCCGCAACGCCGGCGCCACGATCTCCGTCGTCAACGGCCTCGGCGTCCCCGTGAAGGTCCTCGCCATGAGGACTCCGGACGGCGAATACTGGCTTCCCCCGGACGGCGTCGTCCGGCCCGGCGCATCCGCCGAGCTCAGGCATTTCGCCGGAAAACAGCCCGCCGGAAAACCGGCAGGCAATGCGAAAAACGGGCTTCTGTACGACATTTCGGCGTGCCTGCTGGAGACCGGCGTCCCCTCGGCCGCGAGCTCCTACGTCCCGAACGGCGGCAACACCGTCCGGGTGTACGCGGACAGAGAGTTCCTGAAAAATCTGCGCGGCAGGAAACAGCAGATCGAATCCGAAGACAAGCCCCAGGACCGGCCGTATCCCTCCCTGCTCGCCTCGATCCTTTCGCCCGGCATGTACATCGCGGAGGCCGCCACCCCGCTTTTCTACACGCCCGGCTGCACACCCGTTTCCTTCCGTGCCCGCCACCTCGTCGTCGGCACGTTCACCCTTCAGGAGTCCGCACATGAAAACTGAAGTCCGCAACCTCTCGCGCATTTTCGGCAAGACCGTCGCCGTCGACAATATCTCGTTCTCGTTCGAAGACGGCAACATCTTCGGCTTCATCGGACCGAACGGCGCGGGCAAGACCACCACCATCCGCATCATGGCGACGCTCGACCTCGCCACGTCCGGCGACGTCTTCTACGACGGCGTCTCCGCCACGCTTTACCCGGAGGCTGTCCGCCGCGTGGTCGGATACATGCCCGACTCCCTGCCCGGATACAAGGACATCCAGGTCTGGGAATACCTCGATTTCTTCGCGCGCAGTTTCGGGCTGAGGGGCGCGGAGCGCACCCGCGCGCTGAACGACATCGTGGATTTCACCAACCTCGGCGAACTCCGCAACAAGTTCCTCTTCGCGCTCTCCAAGGGCATGAAGCAGCGGGTCAGCCTCGCACGCGCCCTCATCCACAACCCGAAGGTGCTCATCATGGACGAGCCCGCGGCCGGCCTCGACCCCCGTGCGCGCCACGAGCTCCGCACCCTGCTGAAAATCCTCGCCGAGCAGAAAAAGGCGATTTTCCTGAGCAGCCACATCCTGTCCGAGCTTCAGGATATCTGCGACGGCGCGGTCATCATCGAACAGGGCAAGCTCCTGTCCGCCGGCACGCTTAACGACCTTCTTTCGCAGGTCACAGGCGGAACGCCGCCCCCGGCCGCCGCCGAATCCGCCGTGCCTCAGGCGCAGGCCGACGGGACCTCCGGCCTTTCCGGCGCACCCGCCGCACCCCGGACGCAGGCCGCGCCTCAGGGCGTCAGCATCATCCTGAAGACCCCGCGCGGGGAAGCCGAGCCGGTCCGGCTGAAACTCCTCGAACACCCGCTCACGCGTTCCGTGGACCTCTTCGATGACGATGAAGTCCACGCGGTCATCGCGGGCAGCGACGCCGAGGTCTCCCGCGTGGTCGGCACCGTCTTCGCCGCCGGGCTCACGGTCCTGTCGTTCAACCGGAACCAGATGGGCCTGGAGGAGCTTTTCATGAAGATCACGCAGGGCAAGGTGCAGTAAGGAGGCCCGGACATGATCGGAAAAGCATTCATCGGGAACATCGCCGAGTCCCTCAACCCGGTTTTCGTCAAGGAAATGCGCCAGTATTTCCAGAACCGCCGCATGGTCGTCTTCATGGGGCTGCTCCTCGTCGCGCAGTTCATCTGCACGCTCTTCTTCTCCTCCGCCATGACGTTCGACGCGGACGGGGAGGAAGGCGTCGCATTCTTCCTGCTCATCATCTTCGCGGGGGCCATCCTCTCCGTCCTCATCTGCGCGGTCGGCGCGGAACAGCGGTTCGCGGAGGAACGCTCCGACAAGGAGCTGAACTACGCCATGCTGACCACGCTGAAGCCGTCCTCGATCATCATGGGCAAGCTTGAGGGCGCCATGGTCATGATCCTGTGCATCTTCTCCATGCTGCTGCCGTTCCTGACCGCGGCGTACTTCATGCGCGGGCTGTCGGCGGCGTCATTGCTCCTCACGCTGTACCTCTTCCCCGTCCTCGTCCTGCACACGCTCGCGGGCGTCTTCGCCGGGTCGTTCGGGCAGAAATGGATCACGATCCTGTATTTCATCGGGCTGGTGAACAGCGCCTTCGGGTTTGTCCCGCTCGCGTTCACCCTCGCCGAGGAGCTTATGGACAGCGCCGTGCTGGACCCCGTCTTCTGGGGCATGCTCCTCATCGAATATGAGGTCGCGTTCCTGATCGGCGTCATGCTCTTCCTGCTCTCCCTCGCAGTCATCTCGCCGCCGATGTCGAACCGCATGCTGCCCGCGAAAGTCTACCTTTTCGCCCTGCCCTTCCTCACGCTGGTCCTGATGGCGCCGTACTACATCCTCTTCGCCGGGCCGGACTACCCCCATGAGATGTTCTACTTCATCGAATTCCTCTTCTGCGCCTTCTCCATCGCCGTGCTGCCGTTCATCGCGCTCTTCGAGACCCCGACGAACAGCATCCGCGTATACATGAAATGCCCGCGCAACTTCTTCGGACGCGCCCTGCATTTCCTGTTCTCCTCCGGGTTCTCCGGCTCGGTGATCCTGCCGGTTCTGATCCTGCCGCTCCCCGTGCTGCTGATCCCGCTCGGGCGCTTTTCCCCGACCGACCCTGCCCCTTACGTCGTCTGCGGGTTCCTGTGCATCCTCGTGACCTTCCTCGGCGAAGTGGCCCTGTCGCTCATCCTGAGCTGGCGGACGCGCCTGCCCCTGCCGGCCTGGCTTTGGACGATCCTGTTCGTGGTGATCGGCAACATCCTCCCCTGGATCCCCGTCGCGATCAACGAGGACACGCTCCCGCAGCATTCGCTCCGCATCATAAGCATGCTGTTTTCCCAGACATACTGCATCCTGGAGTGCTTCGACGAACCTAAGGAAGTCTGTTTCCAGGGGCTCTGCGCGTCCCTCGTTGTCACGGGCGTCCTCCTTCTGCTCCTGCTGCCCGCGATCCTCAAGGCGTTCCGCCTCCACCGCTTCCCTGAAAACGAAGTCAAGCCGCCCACGAAGGAAATGACCGGAAAATGAACCCGGAAAACCAGACCGCAGCCGTGAACCAGCCGCCGGAGACGCCTCCGCCTCCCGGACGGTCCGCCGAACCGGAAGAAGCCCGCGTGAAAAAGCCGGGCATCTTCCGCGCGTGGCTCGGCCTGTGGCGCGACCGCGACCTGGACCTGGAGGGGCGCGACACGTCCGACTGGAACATCTACTACTACTATTTCCGGCAGGTCTACCAGCATACTGCCCCGGTCAAGCTCAAATACATGAGGTGGATCGCGCTCCTCTTCCAGATTTACTTCTTCGGGATGATCCTGCTGGCGCAGCTGAGATCCCTGCTCGTTTTCAGCAAAGAGTCCGTAAGGCTCGGCAAACGTCTGGAGCTGTCCGACGCCCTCTTCGACACGATTTCCATGCTCGGGGTCTCCGCCAACATCTACATCATGCCGGTCCTCCTGTTCATCCCGGTGTTCATGGTCGGGTTCAAGCTCCGCGCGAAAGCGCAGGGCTTCATCACGTCCCGCGCCAAGGAACCGCCCCTGCTGGCGCATCTGGTGCAGTACACCTCGAACAAGGGTCTTGTGCAGGGCGCGTTGCAGAGCCTGCTGTTCACCTGGGGCCGGTTCATCCTTCTGCTGCTCCCCGCCATCATCGTCGCGGTCCTGCTGCTGACGGGCTACGCCGCGGTCGAACAGTCGGACAAGGCGTTCAAGCTGGCGTTCGGCATGCCGGTCGGCACGATCATGGCAGTCCTGACGCTTTCGCTGTTCTTCATGATGCAGCCGTTCTGCTACCGTCTGGATACCCTGATGCTCATCATCGGGATCGGGATCGAAACGATCGTGTTCACGGCGCTCGGATTCGACGACAAAGCCACCATGGAATTCTGGACAGGCCTCTGGTGCTGCTATGTCCCGTCGACCCTCTTCGCCTGCGCCTATTTCCCGCTCGCCGCAGCCGACACGGGCGAATACGGGCTCGGGAAGCGCACCTCGAAATGGATCCGCATCCTGCTCTATTCCGTTGCGGGCGCCTTCCTCGTGACGCTCCTCGCGACGAACGCCATCCCCGCGTGCCACGACGGTTCCCCGACTTTCAGGGAATTTTATGGAGGCAACATTTCTTTGGCGGAATACGACAAGAGCATTCTGTTCCGGCACAGGGAGTTTGTCGAAGTCCTCTTCATCTTTTTCAAATGGGGGCTTTTCCTGAGCGTCAGCGGCCTGCTGGTCACCTCGGTCTCCGTCATCTCGTACCGGGCGGCCGCGCTCCGCCTGCGCCGCGAGGACGGCCCCCTCCTGCGGAAACTGTTCGATCCGGCGTCGCCGGTCTCGCTGGTCCCGGTCGTCATCCTCGAGATAATCGTCCTCATGACCGTCTCGATATGGACCGAGCCGTTCAGCCGTTACATGCACTTCCGGGAGACCTTCATGCGGCTGAACTCGCCTCAGACAGCCCGGGTCGTCTGGACCGCCATCCATTTCGGCATCGTCATCGCATACATCCGCCAGTTGAGGCGACCGGAGATGAAGGAGCCGTGGAACTCCCATGTCCGGTTCAATATGGTCAGCCTCATCGGCATCGTCGCCGTCGAGCTGGTCCTGGTGCTGAGCGGAGACGCTCACGACGCGAAGCCGGTCTCCTTCGGCCTTTATGTCGTTTCCATCGTCGTCATGTTCGCCGTTTTCGGAATCACGAATTTCCGTTCCATGATGAAAAAGCCCGCTCCGCCTGAGGCCGCCCCCTCCGCGGAACAGAATGAGGAGGCGTCATGACCGCACCCGCCGCAACTGCCATCCCGTATTTCAGGAGTGCGGTCGAACGCGCCCTGGCGGCCGCCGGCGGCGTGGAGCTCACCGCGCCCGCCCAGGTATCCGGCATCGACGGACGCCGCACCGGACGCAGGACGGGCAACGCGCTGGAATTCTCCGAGTACCGCGAGTACCGTCCCGGCGACGACCTGCGGCGCATCGACTGGCGCGTGTACGCCCGGAGCGAACAGCTCATGATCAAGCAGTATTCGGAGGAGATCGACCCGCGGTGCGACGTGATCCTGGACCATTCGGCGTCCATGGCGGTGACCGAACGCAAGGCGTCCGCCGCGATCTCGCTGGCGGCGATCTTCGCGACCGCGGCGGCGAACTCCGGCTTCTCCCTCAACCTCTGGCATGCCGCGGGCACGTTCCGCAAGGACCCTTCGCCCGCCTCGCCGCTCCTCTGGGACTTCCCGCCCTTCGAAACGCCGTTCAGCCCCTCGGCAAACCCGGCGTCCTTCTCCGGCCAGTTCTTCCGGCGCGGCATCCGAATCCTCGTCACCGACCTCATGGGCCCGGACGACCCCGCGCCCGTGCTGTCCCGCCTCGCCGACGGGGCGAAGCGCGCCGTGGCCGTCATGGTGCTGGACCCGCTGGAGCTCGAGCCCGAGCTGGACCCGAACGTGATGCTGATCGACGCCGAGACCGGCGAGGAACGCGAGCTCGTGCTGGATGAAGGCGCGCTGGCACGCTACCACGAACGCCTTGAGCACCACCGCGCCATGTGGGCCACCGCCGCCGCGTCACGGGGCGTCCTGCTCCTGCCGCTTTCCGCCGCGGATTTCTACCCGGAGATCCGTCCCGACGAACTCTTCCACGCGGGGCTGCTCAAATGAACGATTTCTTCTTCGGGTTCGAACACTCCCCGCTCCTCTGGTGCGCCCTGCCGGTCTTCCTGGTGCTGCTCCTGCTCTATCTCCTGCACCGCCGTTCGAAAGTCCGCATCGTGTCCGCCATCTTCCTGTGGGACCGTCCTCAGGCGTCCCCGAACAGCGGCACGCGCATCCGGCTCCGGTTCCCGCCCGCGATCTTCTATCTGGAGCTCGCCGCGCTGCTGCTCCTGACCGCCGCGCTCGCCGCGCCGTTCGTCTCCACCCCGGAGACCTTCCCGCCGCTCGCTGTGATCCTCGACGACTCCATGTCCATGCAGGCGAAGGTCCCCGGCGGAAGGTCCCCGCTCGAATCCGGCGCGGACTTCATCAGGCGCGAACTGCGCGCCCTGCCCGACCGCCGCGTCCTGTGGATCGTCGCGGGCGAAACGCCCACGCTCACCTCGGACAGCAACGCCCGGACGGACTTCACGCCGTTCTGGACTGGACAGGCCGCCTCGTCCGACCTCGCCGCGGCGGCGTCCCTCGCCCGGCGCATGGCGCGCGGCTGCCACCTCCTGATCGTGACCGACCGCAAGCCCGCGATCGAGCTCGCGCCGGACACCACGTGTTTCTCCGCGGGCGCGCCGCTGGGCAATTCCGCCATCGTGAACGCCCGCCGCACCTCGGGTCGCATCCTGATCGAGGCGGCGAACTTCTCCACGCTCCCCGCGGACGCCGCGCTCGTGCTGGAGCCCGGTTCGCTTCGGACGCAGATCCGGCTTGAGCCGAAGGAGACGCGCCGCATCGTGCTGGCAGTCCCGGCGGCCGCCGCACGCGAAGCGATCACCGTCCGCCTCGAAAACGCCGACGCATCCGCGAACGCCCTGCTCTGCGACGATGAAGTCGTGCTGGAGGCCGAAGACGATTCCCCGGTCTCGTACCGCATCGCCGGGACGTTCCACGCCGACGCACGGTCCGCGCTCGACCGCGTGCTGAACAGCAATCCGTCGTTCCGGCCTGCCCTGACAGGCGAGACACCCGACCTCGACATCCTTCCCGCCGAGACCGAAAGCCCCGCGCCCGTGCATCTTTTCTGGCTTTCCGCCCCGATGAAAAAGCCCGCTGCGAATCCCGCTTCGAATCCGCCGCAGACGGATCAGGCTGGGAACAGCGAAGCAAATCCGCCTCAATCTGAAGATCCCGCGCCATCCGCGGCCGGCCCGCTCTCCATCGAGAATGCATCCATCCTTTCGCGCGGGCTCCCGCTCGATTCGCTTCAATGGGCGGTCAGCGCGAACGAACTGCCCGGACAGACGATCCTGCGGAGCGGCGACGTGCCGGCGATCTCCACCCGCCAGAACCTGAACCGCGACCGCGAAATCTTCCTCAACCTCGATCCGACGCGCTCCAACATCACGCACCATCCGTTCTGGCCGGTCTTCTTCCAGAACCTCGCGCAGACCGTCCGAACCGAACGCTTCGGTCCGGCGCGCGCGAACCTGCGGGCAGGCGAACTGCTCCACGTCCGCCTCCCGCGCGGGGCGCAGTCGCTGACCGCGGTCCGTCCCGACGGCAAATCCATGGAAATCCAGGCCATGCGCGGGCAGACCGATTTCCGTCCGGCGCTCCACGGCGTCTGGCGCCTTGAATCCGGCGACGGGAAATGGTCCGTCGGCGTGATGGGGCTCCGCGCGGAGGAATCCGACCTCTCCGGCGCCGGGCCGTTCCGGCAGGACGCCGACAAGCTCGCGGTCATGCCGTTCTGGATGCTCCGCCCGCTCGCGTGGGCGTTCCTGCTGCTCGCCGCCCTGCTCCTCGCGGCGCACCACGTCCTGCTCGCAGGGAAAGGAGGCCGCCAATGCTGAACCATCTGATCGTCTGGCAGCCCGCGGCGTTCCTGCTCCTGCTGCCGCTGCTCGCGCTTTTCACGTTCCGCAGGCTCCCGACCCGCATTCTGAACTTCCTCCGCGTCCTGCTTTACCTCGCGGTCGTGGCGGCGGTCGCCGGCATTTCGATCCGTCTGCCCGAACGCGCCGGGACGCTCGTCGTGCTGGCCGACCGGAGCCGGTCCATGCCGGAAGGCTCGCGCCAGGAGATGGATTCGCTGATCCGCCGCCTGGAACGCTCCGCGCCCGCCGGATCGAAGCTGAGCGTCATTTCGTTCGCCGGGTCGTCCCTCGTGGAAAAATTGCCGGATTCCCCGGCGTTCAACGGCCTCCAGACCGATCCAGCCGACCCGCACGCCACGGACATCGCCGGGGCGATCGACGCCGCGCTGGAGCTCATCCCGTCCGATGCCTCCGGGCGCATCCTGCTGCTTTCGGACGGCCTGCACACCACGGGCGATCCCGTCTCCGCGTCCGCCGCCATGGCCGCCGCACGGGGCGTCGCGGTCGATTTCCGCCTCCTTTCCCGCAGCGCGGCCGACGACGCCGCGGTCCTTTCCGTCGACGCCCCCCTCCGCGCCGCGCCCGGCGTCATCTACACCGTCTCCGCCCGCCTGTACGCGCAGTCGCCCGGCCCCGCCGTCTGCCGCATTCGCAAGAACGGCGGCGAGTGGCTCGCGCGGGAAGTCCATCTCCGACGCGGCATCACGACCGTCTCCTGGCGCGACAGGACCGATTCGCCCGGCACGGCAAACTACGAGGTCGAACTCGTGCTCCCGTCCGAGGCGCCCGCCGACCCGGTCCCGGAGAACAACCTCGTCCGGCGGATCGTCTCCATCGAGGGGCGCAAGCCGGTCCTGCTGGTCACATCGTCCCCCACGAAGAACCTCGCGCGCATCCTCCGCGAGTCCGGGCTGGACGTCCTCGTGACGGAGCCCTCCCCCGCCGCGCTCGCGCCCGAGGTGCTGGGCGGCGTCTCCGGCGTCATCTTCGAAAACGTGAAGGCGTCGTCGTTCTCCATGGAGTCGCTCGCCCGCCTGAAGGGGCTCGTTTCCGCGGGCTCGCTCGGCTTCATGATGACCGGCGGCAAGTCCTCCTTCGCACTCGGCGGCTACTACCGCAGCGAAATCGAGGATGCGCTTCCGGTCACGCTCGAACAGCGCAACGAGGTCCGCAAGGGCACGAACGCCGTCGTCGTGGTGCTGGACCGTTCCGGCAGCATGAGCATGACCAATTCGCGCGGCATCACCAAGATGTCGCTGGCGAACACCGCTACGGTCGAGGTCCTGAACCTGCTGTCCGACTTCGACCAGATCGGCGTGATCGCGGTCGACAGCTCGCCGCATACGGTCATCGGCCTCGCCCCGGTCTCCGACGTCCGCGGCCGCGCCGCCAGGATCCGCTCCATCGAATCCATGGGCGGCGGCATCTTCACCTACACCGGACTGAAGGCGGCGTTCGAAATGCTCACGAAATCGAACATCCCGTCCCGCCACATCATCCTGTTCGCCGACGCATCCGACGCCGAGGAGCAGGGGGAATACAGGACCCTGCTCGGCACCGCCGAATCCGAAGGAATCACAGTCAGCGTCGTCGGGCTCGGCACCAAGTCGGACTGCGACGCGGCATTCCTCATGGACGTGGCAAAGCGCGGCAAGGGCCTGGCATACTTCACCGACAAGGCCGAGGAGCTCCCGCGCATCTTCGCCGAGGACACATTCGTCATGGTCCGGAGCACGTTCCTGACCGACCCGGTGAAGGCGATCCTCCAGCCCGCCGCGACCGCCCTGCCCGGCTCGAACAAGTTCTCCCGCACGTTCGACTTCAACGGCTGCAACCTCTGCTTCCTGCGCCCCGGATGCGATGCCGTCCTCATCACCGACGACGAGGACCATGCGCCGCTCGCCGCCACCGGACTCTACGGGCTCGGACGCACCGTGGCACTTTGCGTCGAGGCCGACGGACGCTACACCGGCCCCTTCGCGCAGGATCCCGGCGCCGCGCCGTTCCTGACTTCGCTCGTCACATGGATGACCGCGTCCGACGACGAGGGCGCGGACTACATGATCACGCAGGAGATCCGCAACGGCAGCCATTACGCCGCGCTGGAGCTCGACCCCGCGCGCACCGCCGACCCGTTCCGCGGCACGCCCGTCCTCACCGCCGTCTTCTGCGACGATTCCGGCAGGACCGAGACGCGCAAGTATCCGCTCGCATGGGACGGACCCGACCGCCTCGCCGCCGAAGTCCCGCTCCCCGGCGGCAACATCGTCCTCGGCTCAATCCAGTGGGACGGCGCGCGCCCGCATCCGCTCGTCCCCGTCGAACTGCCCTACTCCCCCGAGTTCAACCCGAACCAGGCATTCGGCCGCGAACTCACCGAACTTCTCCGGGCCGGAGGCGGACGCGAACGCATCGCCGTCGAGGAGACATGGAACGACATCCCGAAACGCCTCCGCGCATTCCCGCTTACACCGTTCTTCTGCCTCGCAGCCATCCTGCTGTTCCTCTTCGAGATCGCCGAACGCCGTTTCCTGCTCATCGGACGTTTCTTCGTCGCGAAACCGAAGAAGGAAGACAATGGAAATGACGAAGGTGAAAACGCCTCCGATTCCACAGCAAAATCCGGCATCAGGATCCCGCGCAAACGCCGGAAAGCGCCGCGCGCATCCGCCACGGGTTCGCCCGCCGGATCACCGACGAACAGCGCACAGGCCGCTGCGTCCTCGCAGGACACTTCGACGGAAACGCCCGCCGAGCCGCCGCCGTCCGACTCCATCTCCGCCGCACTGAAGCGGGCCCGCCGACGGTAAAGCCGGCTCCCCGCGCCGAAGAGAGTTGCGGGGTTCCTATCGCGGAGGATCTTCGCGCAATCCGGGCAGTCCTCCCCTCCCAATCCGTGACGGGAAAACGAAAAACCAAAAGGGTTTCATCCTCGAGCCCCTTTGGCTTTTTATTTTTGAAAAAAGTTTGCTTTTGGCACATTTTGACATTATATTAGAGCATGTTTTCCGACGAACCGTCTGGTTCCATGGAGAGCGATTTCCTTTTGCATTTATGATCTTTCATAAAAACCTGTCCGAACGAACGGAAAAGTATCCGTCCCGGTTCTCCGGGACGAACATGCCGAATCCGTCAAACAGGACAAAAACTCTCTTGGAAAGGAGAAGAAATGTTCAATTTCGCGTACCAGCTCGAACTGCTGCTGACGGCAGCAAAACCGCCGCTCTATCTTTCGGAGATGACCGTCAACCGGCAGGGCCCCCGCTACATCTGCCTGGAAGGCAAACCGGGCGGCTGGCTGTTCCGCTTCCTGCTGTCTCTCATCGGTCTGGCTCCGGCTCCCCGGAAAGTGGAGGTTTATAATGACAGGATCGAATACAGCGTAATAGCAAAATGGTTTCAATCCAAGGAAAAGATCACGTTTTCCACGATCTGCTCGACCGGCCATCAATTTTTCCGGTTTCCCCACTTCCTGTTCCTCGCCTGGCTCTGCTTCATTTACGGGGTGTTTTTACTGATTCCGCTTTTTCAGTCCGATTCCGACGATGTTTCGGCTATGCTCATCATCATATGCATTGGGTGTTTTGTCGTCGGGTTCATCATGCTGTGGCTTTATTTCAAGGTGCAGCGTTATATCATATACGCCTACACGAACTGCGGGAAAGGGATGCTGTTCGCGTTCCAGCCGAGAAAGAGTTTCATACTTCCGCCGCCCGGTTCGATCGACATCACCCTCGAAGACGTGAATTCCTTCATGAACCTTCTCGGAGACCTGATCGAAGCCAACAAATCATCCCGGGAGACGGCATTCCTTTCTTCGGCCCCATATCCTGCACAAAGCATCGTTTCTCCGGCACAGAGCATTTCCCAGGGGATGAATGCAAACGCTTCTCCGGAACAAACAGCCGGAGCGCAGAATACGGAACAGAACGTTGCTCATCAGACTGCCGCCCGGTCTTCTTTCATTCCGGGCCAGATGCTGAACTCCGCGACAATCCAACCCCCGCCGCCCGTCGTCGATGAACAGAAAAGCAATGAGTTTCTGAACAAATGCCTGAACCAATACGGCTTCTCGGATATCAACGAGCTTGTAAAATGCAAAACGCCGTTGTCGGAATCCTTAAACTTCCAGAAAGCGCTCAATTTCGCTCCCCCCACCAGAAAACAGAAGCTCATGGACATTCAGAAAGAACAAAAAATTCTTCTCGACAAGGCGAAAACAAGATCCGCCATATACATTGCCATCGCTGTTCTTGCCGTGCTTGGGCTCATTGGTATTATTATTGCTTCGATCATGTCAGTTTGAAGACTTGATGTTCCGTTGCAGACACCGGTTTTAGCAGGCCGGTGTCTGTTTTTTTGTCTTCAACCGAACAGATAAAGCGACGCCGGAGAGGACAAGTCCTCTACCGATACAATGCGCGGCTACGCTCGCGCACACCCCAAAGGGGTGATGATGCAGTGCGCGGCTACGCTCGCGCACACCCCAAAGGGGGGCCGTACAGTCCGCTCAGCTTCGCTTGCAGACATTTTTTAAGGCAAAAGCGAGGCCGGGAAGGACTTGTCCCCGTGTCCGAGCGCAGCCGGACACTACTTCAGTGGAGGACTTGTCCTCCCCGTGTCCGAGCGCAGCCGGACACTACTTCAGTGGAGGACTTGTCCCCGTGTCCGAGCGCAGCCGGACACTGCTTCAGTGGAGGACTTGTCCTCCCCGGCCTCTCCCTACACACTTCCCTTCCTTTTTTTTCCCTTCCCTTTTTTAAACTGGATTCATTTCACTTACAGGTCTTATATCCCTATGGGGCATTGGTCCTGTAGACTCAGGATAACAGCGTTTTTGTCGGTCAGAGCATCGTCGTGCCGAGGAGGACAAGTCCTCCACTGATAGGGTGCCGGGCTTGCGCTCCGGCACGTCTTTCAAACAATTACGATCCCAAGAGTTTCGTGCCGATGTGGAGCAGCGAGCCGACCTGGTACACGATCATGGTCACGATGTACGCCAGCGCGAGCAGGCCGCCGGCCTCGATGAACGGCATCGCCCAGGAGTTGAGCTCGCGGCGGATGATGGCGAGCGTGGCGAGGCACGGGATCGACAGCAGGCAGAAGAGCATGATGCAGAACCCCTGCAGCGGCGTGTAGTTCGCGCGGAGCTGTTCGCGCAGCGGCACGGACTCCTCGTCGGCCTCGCCCTCGGAATACAGGATGCCGAGCTGGGCCACGAAGACTTCCTTCGCGGCGAGCGCGCCGATGGAGGCGGTCGTCAGCTTCCAGTCGAATCCGATGGGCCGGAACAACGGCTCGAGGGCGTGTCCGACACGGCCGGATATGGTGTATTCCATGGCCTCGGCCATCTGCTCGTTTTCGAGCGCGGCGATGGCGTCGGCGCGTTCCTGCGCGGCATCGATGACAGCCTGCACGTCTTCCGCAAGTTCCAGGTCCTCCTCCTCGCCGAGCGCTTCAAGCGCTTCGTCCGGGATGACCTTGCTCTCTTTGATCTCCTTCATGACGTCCTCTCCGAAGATCTCCGCGAGCGCTTCGGTCTGCGCGGCGGCTTCGAGCACGGCGACCTGAGCGTCGGTCAGGAGCCGCGTCTCCTCGATCTGCGCGATCTCGCCCTCGTAGTCCTTCGAGAACTCCTCCTTCTCGGGGTACGTGTTGCAGATGTACAGGATCACGCTGGTGGCGAGGATGATGGTACCGGCCTTCTGGAGGTACATGCGGCCGCGGTCCCACATGTGGAGCAGCAGGCTGCGGAGGGTCGGCACGCGGTACGGCGGGAGCTCCATGAGGTAGACTTCGCCGTCGCCCTTGAAGAGCGTGGACTTCATGATGCGGGCGGCGATGAGCGCGATGACGACGCCGATGAAATACATGAGCCACATCACGAACGCCTGATATTTCTGCACGAAGAACGCCGGGATGATGAGGGCGTAGATCGGCAGGCGCGCGCCGCAGCTCATCAGCGGCAGCACCATGATCGTGGTCTTGCGGTCGCGTTCGGATTCGATCGTGCGCGTCGCCATGATGGCGGGCACGGAGCAGCCGAACCCGAGCACCAGCGGAACGAACGAGCGTCCCTGCAGGCCGAACTTGCGCATGATGCCGTCCATGACGAACGCCGCGCGCGCCATGTAGCCGGAGTCCTCCAGGATCGCAATGGCGAAGAAGAGGAAGAGGATGTTCGGCAGGAAGACGAGCACGCCGCCGACGCCGCTGATGACGCCGTCCGTGAGGAGCGAACGCAGGAAGGGCAGCGTCTCGGGGTTCCAGGCGGCCTTCACCGCGTCGTTCAGGTTGCCGAAGATGTCGTCCTCGATGATGCCCATGAGCGGATCCGCAAGCGTGAACGTGAACCAGAACGTGAGGTAGATGATGAGGAAGAAAAGCGGGAGGCCGAGGTATTTGTTCGTCATCACGGCGTCGATCTTGTCGGAGATCTCGCGGCGGCGTTCGTGCGTCATGGAGATGGCGTCGCGGCAGGCGCCCGCGAGCATGGCATAACGGCGGTCCGCCATGAAGGTGTCGGCCTCGATGGCGTGCTTCTCCCAGAGGTGCGCGATCTGCTTCTCCACCTCGTCCATCGCGGGCTTGAACTCCTCGATGCGCATGGCGGCAGTGTCGTGCTCCAGCAGCTTGATGGCGAAGAACCGCGCGGGGATATGGGCGTATTTTTCGACTTTGAGGGAGTCGATCTTTTCGGCGACGGCATTGATCGCATCATCGATGTCCTCGCCGTAGGTCAGCATCGGTACGCCGTGGTCTTCCAGCTCAGCCAGTGTCTTTGCGAGCTGGTCGAGCAGGGGCTTCACGCCGCCGATCCTGCTGCCGACCGTCTGCGCAATCGGGGATCCGAAATACTTCTCCAGCTTCGGAATATCGAATTTGAACCCCTTGCGGCGGGCGTCGTCGCTCATATTGAACGCCAGGATCATGGGGATGTGGAGTTCGGCGAGCTGGGTGGTAAGGTAGAGGCTGCGGCGCGGGATGGACGAGTCAACGACGTCGATGATCAGGTCGATCCCGGACTTGGTGAGTTCCTGGAACACGACGTCCTCTTCGGGCGAGGACGAGGAAAGCGAATACACGCCGGGCAGGTCGATGAGCTCGATCTCCATGCCGTTCAGCGTGAACTTGCCGGACTTGCTCTCGACGGTCACGCCGGGGTAGTTTCCGACGTGCTGGCGGGCGCCGGTCAGGGCGTTGAAAATGCAGGTCTTGCCGCAGTTCGGGTTGCCCGCGAGCGCGACTCTGAAATGCTGTTTCATCGGGTCACGCCTCCTTTTTCAGCACGATATTCGCGGCGTCGCTGCTGTGCAGCGCCATGCTCGTTTCCATGATCTTCACGCGGATCAGGCCGCCGAACGGCGCATGCGCCTCCATGAGCAGCTCGGTGCCGGGGACCAGCCCGACATCGGCGAATTTCTTGCGGCCGCGCGCTTTCGGCATGACTTTCACGATGGTCGCGGTCATCCCGACCGGGAGATCGGCGAGCGTCATTTCCTCCCCTGCGACCGGAACACGGTATTCCGGGGTCTTCGAGGCGTCGCTCCCGCATCCGCAGGAACACTTTTTCTCAGACATTGTAAATCCCTTTCTTTTGAAGCCCGGGACGGTGCGGTGAACACCGCCCCGGGAGTACCCTGTTTTTTTATACGAGACGTTTATTTCTCAGCGGTCGGAATCGAGGAGGAACTGGTGGTAGCCCCAGGTGTTCCATCCGCCCGCGCCTTCGAGGTCGGACGAGATCTTTTCCGCGGACTTGGCGGCCTCTTCGGGCATGGCGTCCTCGGGACGGACCGGGATGACCTCGGCGACCACGAGGAGCTGCGAATGCTTGGTGGATTCGCTTTCGGTGGAGAAGACCCAGCCGAGGATCGGGAGGTCCTTCAGGATCGGGATGCCGCCGGACACGCTGACCACGTCGCGCTTCTCGATCCCGCCGATGACGAGCTTGGTGCCGTCGTTGGAGATCATGAAGTCGGACGAGACTTCCGCGCCCTGCTGGATGCGGGGATTGCCGTCGGAAGTGTAGCCGATGAGCGAGCTGTTGGAAACGTTCACGCTGAGCATGGTGGCCTTTTCGGAGACCGAGGGAGTCAGGCTCAGCCTGAAGCCGAACTCGTCGGAGCCGTCGGTCGTCACGATATTGCCCTTGTATGCCGGGATGTTGTTGCTCTCGAATTCGATCTCGTCGCCGTTTTCATCGGTGACTTCGCAGAAGCGCGCGCCGATCTTGCGTCCGTACGACCGCCCGCCGGCAACGAACGTGCCGCCCTTCAGGCGCATGGAGTAGCGCTCGGCGGACGTGGCGGTCGCGCTGGAGAGATGCACGATGTCGAGCGTGACGGCGCCGGAGGCGGAGATTTCGATGGCCTTATTCTGCTTGGTGAAGGCGGCGAGGTTGAAATCGACGCCCGGGGTCACGTCTTCGAGGTGGATGTACTCTTCGATGTATTCCGGGTTTTCGATCTCGTCCTGATGCGCGAGGAAGACCTGGCTGGTGCGTTCGATCTCGGCGGTCGTATCGCTGCGGACCGCGAGCTCGCAGGTGTGCAGGACTTTCGCCTTGCCCTTGCTGGTGAGGAAGTCGATGTACTTGGTGTTCCACTTCGGATTGAAGTTGAAGTACTGCGTATCGGACCAGCCTGCCCTGCGGATAAGCGAGGAACCGTCGGAGGCGAAGTTCTTCATGAAACGCCCGCCGGTGCTGAAGAGGTCGATGCCGTCGTTGTTCTTCCACGCCTGGAAGTCGAGGCCGAGCTTGGCGTCGTTTTCGGCGTAGAGTTCGTAGACGGTGATCTTCGCGCGGACTTCGGGATACGGACGGTCGTACTCCTTCAGCACGGACTCGATGTTCTTGCGGGAGAACTGGGTCGTGTCGAAGACGAGCAGGTTCAAAGCGTCATCGCAACGGATGAGGTCGGTGCCGCCGATGTTCTCGGTCTCGTCGTCGGCCACGTCGGCGCCCGCCGCCTCGATCATATCACGGAGCTCCTCAGCGGAACGGTACTTGGGCTGGTAGACGTAGACGGCGCCGCCGGTCGCAGAGATGACGCCGGGCTTGTCGAGCAGTTCGATGATGCTGTCGATGCCCTGCCCGTTCTCGGAATCCTCGAAGCGGTAGTCTTCGGCGGAGACCATGACGATGCCGGTGCCGTCGTTGTACTTGATCGCCTGAATGCCGGTGTTGCTCTCGTCGATTCTGCGTGTCTGCACGATCTCGCGAAGGTAGCTGCGGATCTCGTAGGGATCGGCATGTTTCAGCACATAGGTCTTCGTGACCACGTCCGGATCGGCGTTATCCCTGATGAAATGGACCACATCGGTGTCCTCCTTGACCGTCACGTTCAGTTTCGCCTGGACGCGCGTATCGGCGTAATCCGCGGTGGGGTCGGCCGCATGGATGAGATTGATGGCGGAAACGGCACAGACAGCCGCCGCAGTGAATTTGGTAATCGTTTTCATGGTATCAGAATATCCTTATCGGCTGGTTGTCATTTCTTCGCGAGTTCATCGAATTCGGACATCACGCCGGGCTCGACGAATTCATTGATCTTGACCGGCACGGCACGCGCGGTCACGAAATAATGCACGGTCTCGGCGTTCGAGGTGGTCGTGCCGAAGATGTACTTCAGAACCGGCAGTTCGCAGAGGAACGGGATGCCGATGGTCTGTTCCACGTCGGTCTTGCGGTCCCAGCAGGCGAGGAGTTTTTCCTGGCCGAACGGGAGCGCGATGGATCCGGTGACGGTCGTGCCTTCGGAGATCTCCGCGCCCATGTTGTTGCGCTCGACCACATTCGAGCCGGCGAGCTCGTAATCGAACGTCACGCCGCCATTCTCGCTCGTGCCCGCGATAGTGGCCTCGGAGATGTTCATCTCAAGCGTGGCGTCGCCTCCGATGTCCACGCTGGAGCGGTGGTCTTCATCCTTCAGGATGTTCTGGTATTCGGGCGAGAAGCTGGCCTTGAACTCGGCATCCGGGTTGTTGGAGACCGTGACGCCGGCGGTGCTGTTGATGGTCGCGCGGCCGTTCTGCTGAAGCAGGCGGATGAAGCTGAAATCGAACGCGGGGGCAGTGTAGAATCCGCCGAATCCGTAGGTGAACGTGCCGAAGAGGTCTGCGCCGGTCTGGGTAAGGCCGGTGACGATCGTCTCGGCGGCCTTCATGCTCAGCACGTCGTAGGCGGCATTGAAGAGGTTGAGGCCGGGGCCGTTCTTCCACGCCAGGTAGTCCACGCCGACGTCGATCAGGTCGCTGTCGCGCACTTCATAGATCTTCAGTTCGATGCTGGTCTGCGGGATCTCCTTGTCCAGCCATTCGAGCTTCGCCTTAATATCCGCCACGCGTGCCGGAGTGTCTTTGAAATAGAACATGCCGGTCTTCGGGTCCAGCCTCACGGTGGAGTCCAGCGGACCGCTGGAGATGCCGGTCTCCTCGATCACTTCGACCATGCTTTCGGCGGAACGGAACTGCGGCTTGTAGGTGCCATAGGCAATGCCGGTGCCGGAGATGATCGTGTCATAGTCGTTCATCTTGCCGGGCCGGTCAAGCGCTTCGACCATTTCATCGATGTAGGGCATCATGGGGACCGTGGTCGTCACGATCATGATCTGCCGGTTGTTCGCCTTGTCCTCCATGCAGGACACGCTGGAGTTCTCGTCGAACCGGATCGCGGCGCTCTTTACGAACGGAGCCAGATCGACGGCCTTCGTGTGTTCCAGCACATACGTCTTGCTGACCATGAGCTTCTGCGCATCGTCCTGCACGAACGTAATGGTCTGCACTTTTTCGTCGGCTTCGATTTCCGCGGTGGTTTCTTCCTCGGGATTCTCCGCGAATGCGGGGAACAGGACGCCTGCCGCGAGCAGCGCGATCAGGCCGTTTTTTACCTTGGGATTCATTTTGGGGGGATCTCCTTTGGTTTTGGTTGTTTTTTGCGGGTTGGAATCAGGTTGTTGTTTGTTCGGTTGGTATGTTATTAGGTTAAGACAAGTCATTTCGTCGGTCGGCGCGGCAGGCAGAAAAACGGACGGAGGCGGAACCGGAGTTCCGGCCCGACACGCGCACGGCGAAACGCCGCCGCCCGCCTTGAGCAAATCCCATGCCAACTGCCATCCGAGGTTCCCGGCACAAGGTGCGCGTCCGAAAAGCGTAAAGCATGCGGAAGTTTTTTTCACACAGTGAAAACGCGAACGGATACAGTCCACGCCGGCACATCCCTTTTGTCTCCCCGGCGCAGCTCCCTGCCGCGTCCCGTTTTTTTCCAAACATATATCATTATTTCTCCCGCGCGACTTCATGCCGCGCCCGTCCGTTTTTCCCGTTGCGTTCCGGGATACCCCGTACAGCTTCATGCCGTAACGCGAAATTTCCGGGTAGTTAGGTTTACCTAACTTTAATGATTTCTGCCGCCCTCCATCCGATTCTGTTTCTTCGAAGGACGGATGGCGGTTTTTATCCGGCAATTATACTATAGCACACTTTTTCGCCTTGTCAATAAGCCTTGACTAAGTTTTTTGAGAAAAAACAAAAAACAGCCCGATTTTTTAGGAATCTGTCACACCCCGCTTGACATCCGCCGCAGTCCGTGGTAGATTATGTTCGTCCGTGCCGGATTCGCCGGTTTTGACCGACGTTTCCCACTGTACGCAATCACCTCAAAACCGCCACGCCATGAATTCGTCCGCATCCGACCAAAGCAGCCCGTCGCCGGGGACCGTCCCGCGAGAATCGTCCGTTCCGGCATTCGGAGCGTTCGTACGCTTTTTCCTGCGCGCGATCCGACCGTGGCGCTGGGCATACGCGGGCATTTTGGCCGGGGTCCTGTTCGTGACCGCCGCCGGGTATGTGCTTCCGATCCTTCAGAAGCGCCTCATCAACGCCATTACGACGCGTGAAGCGGACGGCATCTGGTTTCTCTTCTGCGCCACGGGCGTGCTGATGCTGCTCGTGCGTGCCGAGGCAATCCTGCGGCAGCGCGTCGTGAACTCCACCGTGCACAAGGTCATGTTCCGCCTGAAGACGCGCATCGCGAACCGCCTGCTCGACATGCCGCCGGGGCTGCTCGCCCGGCTCGGCGGCGGCTACCTCTCCGACCGCCTCAACAACGATGTCTCCCAGCTCCAGATCTTCTTTTCCAACACGCTGTTCAACATCCTCGCGAACGTGCTGAAAGTGGCTGGCGGTCTCGTCTTTCTCCTCGTGCTCAGCCCGCGGACCGGGCTCGCCGTGCTCGTGGTGTTCCCCTGCTATGCGCTATTGCTGTACCGGTTTCGCGGCCGCCACTACGCCGTCTCCCGCGAAATCAGCGAACTCCATGCGCGCAACCGCCGGATGCTCGCCTCCTCGCTCGGCAGCATCGACCTGGTGAAGTCGAACGCTGCGGAGGAACGCGTCGGCGGGACCATCCGCACCGGTTTCGCCCGCGAAACGCTCTTCCGGCTTCAGGCGGTCAGGCTGTCCAACTCTTTCCTCTTCCTCACCGGGCTCATCCCGCTCTTCTGCCAGGGCGTCCTGGCGGCAATCGGCATCCACCTCGTGCTGAAGAGACAATGGACGCCCGGCGCACTCTGGGCGCTGAACTGCTACCTCATGAACGTCTTCCGGCCCGCGGGCCAGCTCTGCAGCACATTCCCGCCCGCCCAGTCCGCGCTCGCCTCGGCCGCCCGCCTCCTCGAGCTCAGGAACCTTACACGCGAACCCCGCCTGGACTCCGGGCTGGACGGCTTCGAACTCCATGGCGCGGTCGAACTCCGCGAAATCACGTTCGCCTACCATCCCGGACACATCGTGCTGGACTGCGTCAGCCTCTCGCTCGAACCCGGCGCAAAGCTCCTGGTCACCGGTCCCTCCGGCTCCGGCAAAAGCACCCTCTTCGCCCTCCTCCTCGGCTTCTACAAGCCCGTTTCCGGCACGATCCTCTTCGACGGACATCCCGTCGACGACTACAATATCCGCGCGCTCCGCCGCCAGATCGGTTACCTCGGCCCCTTCCCCGACTTCATCCCCTCCCAGCTCCGCACCAACCTCACGCTCGGATGCGCCGGCACGCCGTCCGACGACGCCATCTACGACGCGCTCGCAGCCGCCGGAGCAGACGACGTCGTCCGGGCGCTCCCGCATCGCCTCGACACCGTGCTTACCGAATCCGTCCGCAATTTCTCCGCCGGCGAACGGCTCCGCTTCGCCCTTGCGCGCGAAATCCTCCGCGACACCCGGATCCTCCTCGTCGACGAAGCCACAGCACACCTCGACGCGGACAACGAGACGCGGTTCCTGGAGACCGTCCTCCGCGTCTTCCAAACACGCACCGTGCTCATGATCCGCCACACGCCGCACCCGCTCACGGACGGCTCCCCCGTGCTCAGGATCGACGCAGCCCGCTCCTGATAAGCACGTATTTCGCATCCGTCTCCTGCCGGAGATCGGCAAGGCCCGCAGCGTCATGCCCCTGAGAACCGGCCCGCAAGAAAAAAAGCCGGTACGGGATGGTACGCATCAATCCCAAACAGGAAAGGATGGGTTCTTAAACGCTCCTGTTTTTATATCATAGATTGCTTTATTTCGTCGTATTTATGATGGATTATGCAAAAAAAAAGAGACTATCCCTTCATAAGACACCGACGCGAAAAAAACGGAAAAGAGCCATCGTCCTTATCCATTTCCCTTGTTCGTTTCAGATGAAGCAGATACAATGATTCTGCGAGTCTCGAACTGATGCATGTCATGACCGACAAAAAACAGGACGATTCGTAAAACGGACAGTTTTGAAAGATCGGCTCGATGACAGGATGCCGTCTCGACTTATCTCCGGTTACGAAAGGGTATCCCGGCTCGTTTTTTTACCAAGTTTGATTTCTTTTCTTGTCTGTTTCGTGCTTCCGTTTGCGTTATGTTTTTCTTCTTTTGTGCAAAACGGATCGAAAAAGCCGCTTCCGCTTTTGTAATAATCTATTTTGCATGCGCTTACATTCATTGCTCGGTTTTCTGCCTTGTTTAATAAGCAAAAAAGTCCGATTTTTTTTGCGCTATTTAACTTGTATTTCGTAAAGACCGGCAGTATATTCTTGATATTATTGAATAAAATTAATTTGGCGTATGGTATGCTTTTCTGCGTCGCCCTAACAAGGAGAAAAAGCGAAAATGCCCAGCGAACCCGCAAAAATCATTTTTGTGAACGCGAACTGGAACAAGAACGATCCGGCGAAGATAAACGAGTACTCGTTAAACGACCCCACCACGATAACCTGGGGCGGAGTAACGTACAATGTCACCCGCATCGATACTGCCAACAGCGGGGCAAAACCGGCCTACTTCACCGACGACTTGCAGGCCGCGATCAATTTCGCGAATCCGGAGGGCGGCGACACGATCGTTTTTTACAACGTAAACAGCTTCGCATCCGCCAATAACGGCACAACGATCTCCGACTTCAAGTTCTACCCACAGGGTGTCATTACGGTCGACAGAAGCGTGACTTTCTGCACCGGGTCCAAAACGAAGTCGAGCGATTCGTATTACGTGGAGAAAACGGTCAAGCTGGACGGTCTGGTCATTCGTCCCGGCGTCGAAGCCGAATTCCGGCATGGCATCTATTCGCTGGAGGACCAGCTGGACAACAGCGGCATCGTGGATATCGGAGACAATACCCGTTTCAACGCGGACATGATCGACAACGAGAACGGCACCTTCCAGATCGACACGAGCTCCCGCCTCGTTGGCGCCGACATCGAATCCGGGACGATTGAGCTCAAAACGCCGGGCGAAGGCATTTCGCTCGACACGGCCACGGGAGCGGTGCAGCACGACGAGGCCGTGACGCAGAACCTGAAACTTGTCAACCAGATCCTGGAATCGCGGATCTCCGAGAACGTGGCTGTCAAGTTCAGGCATCCCGACGCCGACGGCTTGACGGAAGTCGTCGAGGATGTTCTGTTCAAGAACGGCGAATTCGAGGATGTCCATGTGGCGGTCAAAAAAGCTGAGGCCGGCGCTGCGCTTCCCCAATACCTCTACTGGGTCGGGACAGCCACTCCTCCCGACACCTATAACACCACGGATTATGACCTCAGGACTTATCATCTCAGCAGGGAATTCGGCTCCTTCTTCCTGGTCGACGACCAGTTCGACCTGAAGGAGACCTCGCCTTCCTCCGGCATCTATACGACCAGGACCGTCTACGTGGACCAGCGGTGGGTCGCGGGCAGCGCCACCGGCCCGACGGTCGATCTTGCCGTGCATTCCAACGAACTGAAGACCGGCATCGAGGATGTTACGGCGAGACTTTCCTATTCCACTTCCAACACCGGGGAGACACAGGTCTACAACTCGTTCCGGACCGCGTTCAACAGCGACTATGTAACCGCTCATGTCATCGACAGCCAGGACCAGGGCATGGTCATCCGGATCAAAGGCAATTCGGCCGATTCTGCCGAAGCGATGGTCTACTACGAAAACAGTTCGACTTTGAACGCCTCGGCAACCCTGTACAAGCAGGACATCCTGGTGGAACCGGACAAATACTGGGGCATCGACGAGGAGACTGGCGAGGAGACATGGATCTACGACAAGGTCAGTTTGAACTTGGGTGGATACTCCGTCGCTTCGACTCCGAACCTGCTCACGTTCGCCCATCTGGAAAGCATGACGATCAAGACCTGGATCATAGGCGGCGCCTCGGGCGAGAACGGCGTCGTGAACTTCGTCGACATCGACGACATGAAGATCATAGATCCTGCGGCGACTTCCGGCAATGCGGCGAGATTGAAGATCCAGGGCGGCGCCACAGGGCGCATCGTCAATACAAACCTCACCGTCGGCGGAAGCCAGGACTTTTACGGGCATCTCTCCATCACCGGCGGCACGCTCATCCTCGAAAACTCCACCGTGACCTTTGACACCAAGGGCTCCGACAACGGCGTGCTTTCCACGGAGAACAACGCCCTGGGATCCGGCTCGGTGATCGTCCGCAATTCCAAATTCATCGTCAAGAACAGCGACGTCGGCATCAGGGCCACCTCGGTCAACCTGAAGATCAACTCCGAATTCATCATTTCCGGCGAATGCACGGTGAACGGCGTTTTTCACGAACCTGGCGGACGACAGCGCCACACGGATCACGTTCCAGGATGCCGTCCTCGGCGCCGACACGCTCATTCAGAAGAGCACCGCTACCAACCGCGGCGCACGGCTTCATTTCGAGGGAAACAACACCCTGAACGGTTCGACCGTGGAACAGGGCGGCACGCGCGGCCTGCTCGTGGAAGCGGACGCCACGCTGGACCTGAACGGAGCCTCCGTGTCCGTGTCCGGCGGCACCGCCGTCAACAACGGCATCGTCACCCTGACAGACTCCTCCGTTTCCGCAAAGGAATTCCAGAACGCGGCCCACTCCTCGCTCACCGTGGATGCCGGGTCCACGATCCAAACGAACAAACTGGTCAACTCCGATGACGCCACGATCACGCTGGAACTCGATTCCCTCGGCCACGTCCCGGTGACGAGGCTTTCCGGATCGGGGGCCGTCGACGTCGTTAACAACGGCACGATCGTCCTGGACGCCAGCTCCATGGACTACTCCCCCACCCCGGTCGTCGTCATGAACCTCTCCGGGAACGGCGATGTCATCCTCAAGTCGAATGTCGGCGGCAACAGCGTTGATGTTGCCAACGGAACCGTTTCCATTTCCATGGGCGAACCGGACCGCACCGTGCTGTATGTCGACGGCGACTGGAGCGATTCCACGCTCTATCCGAAATGCAAGAACGTCGGGCCGTTCACCTACATCGGATACAATGCGTTCTACAACAATCCCGACGGCGAAGACATCAGGACTCTGTCTTTCAGTGCGAAATCCCCGACTTCGGAGATCGTTTTTTACGCCAACGGGGACGGGCGCTATGAATCTCTGGACCTCGGGTCTTTGGACAATGCCCCGTTAGGCGGACTCACGATCACGACGCGCGGCAAGATCAACAAGACTTCGCCGCAGGTCTCCATGAAGGCGCTGACCGTCGGGAACGACACGGCCGGGTCCGAACGCCCCCAGGGAGTTACGCTTTCCGGCGCGGCGATGGACTTTCAGGACGACGGCGGCACGAAATCCATCACGGTTTCGGCGCACGGCACGCTGATGGTCGAGACCGGCGAAAGCGCGAAACTGGTCCTGCCTGTGGCGCAGACCTCGCTCGACCGCGTGGTCCAGGTCAAGATCTTCAATCCGTCCAATCCCGACGAAGCCGAGTATTATTCCGCCCGCGTGAAGGCCGGCGACCTGTTCGTCGAGCTTCCGTCCAGCGCGTTTTCCGTGGGATCGCAGTACAACGTGCAGATCACGGACCAGTGCATTTACCAGGCACTCTATCAGAACACCACCAGTACCGAGCTTGCCGTTTCCGTGGCTCTGGCGCTGGTCCAGAGGGAATCCAGGCAGGTCGACGTCTCCATCGCCGCCCTGGAGCAGAAAAATGACGAAAACGTCGTTTATCTGTTCAGGAACCAGCCGGTCACGCCGACCCAGACTCAGCTCAAACTGAAAGGCGTGGATCTGGCGGACGGGTTCACCACATCCGTGGACCTGACGCTGGACGACGGGACCGGTGCGGGCACCGCGACCGTCACGTACAGCGCTGCGACCGGCCAGCTGACTTTGAGCGGGATCGCCGACGCCAACGACAAGAAAAAAGTGACAGCGACGATCGACCTGGACAGCACCCACTCCATTCTCTATACGTTCAAGTATTCCAAGACCGCAACGACCCCCTACAGTGTCTTCCCGCAGTTCGTCGAAAACGCCTTCTACTCCGTGAAGGTAACGGAAAAGCCGACTCTGGGAACCGCCGTGGTCGACGGCGTGGCAGACTCCTCGATCACCGCCCAGGGCATTGCGAACTCCGGTAAGCTGAGAGTCGCCTCCGAACACGAGACGAGGTCCCTGACGGTCTCCGGCTTGACATCGGATCCTCTCTACGACCGCACCGCCACCGTGCATGTCACGCACAAAACGGGCGATGCAACCGACTTCGACCGGACGTACCTCGTGAACCTCCCGAAGGGAAGCGACAGCATGACGTTCTCCTCCAACGACCTCACGGACGATACGACGTATACCGTGGACGTGTCGTTCGCCTCGGAGAAGACGGATGTGAACAGTTTTTCCCTCAATAGCATCACCGGGATTCTGACGCTTTCCGACCTTGGCTCGTCCTCGTCCCTCCGTCCTGCCACGGTCTATGTCACGCACAACAGTACGGTTGAAGCCTTCTACGTCGAAATTCCGGCTGACGCAACCGGCGTGGATGTCCCGGGCACGTTCTCGAACGTCGAGGCGGTTTCCATCGCCTACAGCACCAGAAGCAGCGGCTCGGTGAACACCATGATCCGCAAGGCCGCCAAGCTGGACCTGACGGTCGAGGCAAAGGATTTCGACCGCGACATCACGGCAGTCATCGACTGCGACGGCCTTGCGCCGGACAACAGCCAGTCGAAGAGCGGCGAAGCGGATGCAGGCGCCGCGCTGTGGCTGGACTTCAATTCCGAGGGCACGAGCTCGACCGACCACACTTATACGGTCGAAGTCCGGGATTTCTCCGGTATGCTGGTCTATACGAAGGACATGGTCCTGAATTCCGGCACCCCCAAATACAAGATCGCCTCCAGCATGTTCAAGGCAGGCACGGACTATACCGTGTACGTGAAAGACGGCGATGACCGGATCAGCGACCAGGTCAGAAGGACGGAGATGTCCGAATCCATGGAAACGACGAAGCTGACCTTCGACGTGGCGCCCGGCGCATCCCGCATTCTGAACGTGACGGTGGCCGGATCTTTCGCAGGCGATGCCGCCGCCTCCACCCGGACCTATCAGGTGGAGGTCGAATCCGGCGCGGAAACGGCGTCCATCATTTCCGATGAACTGACGGCGTCGGCATACGACGTTTCGATCCGAAAGGCCGTTTACTCCGTCTTCGTCGCACAGGGGACCACAACGGGGACCATCTCCTCCAACGCGTTCGCGGTCGGGGCGCATTATGACGTGTCCATCACGGACGGCGAGACGGAGATCCCCAAACAGGAATACATCGCGAAGACGCTCTCCACGCTGACCGCCACCGATGTCGTGAACAGCAACGACATCGAGGTCGACAACGCCGACTTCATCGCCGATTCGGTCGTGAACGACGGGACGTTCACCGTCTCCGGCTACAGCAGGCTGGATATCGATGCGCTCAGCGGGACCGCAGCCGTTTCCGTTGCGGATAACGGCACCCTGCATGACTCCACCGTCACCGGCGGCGCCATCGCCGCGGCGGGCAATATGGGGTTTGCCGGGGACAACGCCATGACCGGCGTCGCGATCACGGTCTCCGCCGGCGCCCTGTCGAACACCGGAACGCTCGCGCTCAATACGGACTCGACGCTCACCGTGAGGGACGACGTCACGAATACCGGGACGATCTCCTACAAGTTCGTGAACGGCACGCCTTCCGACCAGGTCTTCCAGGTCACCGGCTCAGGCATGGGTGTCATCAATGAAGGCGGCACGATCCTGATCGACGCCTCCGCGTATACCGGATCCGAAGATAAGCAGGTCACGGACTTCTCCGTCACCGGCGGCAATGTCCGGGCAGTCAATCTACCCACCATTCCCGGGAGAACGGTCGTCGCGGTCCGCAAGACGGCCAGTGAAGTCGCCGATACGGTCTGGCTCATCGCGCTGGAAGCCGAAACGGCCACGCTGTACGTGGACAACATGCAGTCCTGGGAAACCGCTCCCGAAGGCACTGCGATTCCCGGGACTTCCGAGCCGATTCTGTACTACAAGGTCAACGCCTTTGTCAATTCCTCCGACACGGTGAACGGGATCGTGTCCGACACCTCGGCCATTTCCCTGGCAGGCGGAAACACGACAGGCTACGGTGCGCTCGACCTGTCCGGCGCGGACAAGCTGACCGGAACCCGGGAAACGGTCACGATCGAGGTCACCGGCACGAATGCGGCCGACATCGGTTCCCTGACGACCGGCGAAAGCAAGGTCGAGGTCGTGACTTCCGGGGACCTGAATGTGAACGGCGCGGTCACGAACAACGGCACGCTCACGCAGAGCACGGGCGCGATGGACGTCACTTCGGCGTTCACGAACTCCGGCAGCTTCACGCAGGCCGCGGGCTCCATGAACGCGGCCTCCCTTGCGAACAATGCCGGTTCCACCATGACGCTCAACGGCACGATGACCGTGGCCGGAGAGGTCACGAACTCCGGCAGCTTCACGCAGGCTGCCGGCTCCATGAGCGCCGCTTCGCTCACAAACAACGCCGGCGGCACGATCACGGTCGGCTCGGGCGAGCTGTCGACTGCCGGCGCGATCACCGTGTCCGGCGCGGTCACGAACAGCGGCTCGATCACGCTCGGCTCCGGTTCGTCGTTCAAGATCGGGACCGAGACTCCCGATCCGTCGTATTCCTTTACCGGGAGCCCGCTCACGAACAATGCCGGCGGCACGATCACGATTGACGCGTCTTCCTCGCTGCGGGCAGGAGCTGTCCGGAACAAGGGCGACATCGCCTATTCGTATGCCGCGCTCACGGACGATCCGACGACCGCGTACGGCCAGAGATTCTCGGCTTCTTCCGTCAACAACTCCGGCGGCACGATCACGATCGACATTTCCGGCGCGGTTTTCACAAATGACATCAAGGAACTGCAGGTCACGAATTTCGGCGTCACCGGCGGCGAAATCGAACTGACCGGGACCCCGACTCTCGTTGGTTTCTCCGGTTCCATCCTGGCCGTCCGCAGAACGACCGACAATGTCGCCAACACGATCTGGCTCGTCGCGTCTCCCGCCAACACGAATGTGCTGTACGTAGACAACTCGGAGTCCTGGGAGAACACGCCGGAGGGCGGCTATATCGCAGGCTCTTCCAGCCCGGATAAGTATTACAAGGTCAACGCCTTTATCAATGCCCCGGACGCGACGGACGGAATCCTTTCCAACACCTCGACGATCTCCATGGCGGGAGTCAACGGCTCTGGAGTGAGTTACGGCGCGCTTGACCTGTCCGGCGTAAGCAAGGTGACGGGCACGCGGGAAACGTTCACCCTCAAGATCACCAATTCCACGGCCAAGGTCGATTCCCTGACGACCGGCGGCGAAGGCAAGGTGGCCGTGATCATCTCGGGGAGCCTGAACGCGCTCGGAGAGGTCAAAAACGGCAACAACGGCACACTTACGCAAAGCACCGGAACCATGACCGCCGCCGTGCTGACGAACAATACCGGCGGAACGATGACGCTCAACAAAAATGTGACCGTGACCAATGCCATCACGAACTCCGGCACATTTGAACATACAAGCGGCTATATCCGAGCAGTCGGCGCCGCGATCACGAACTTCGGCGAGTTCCGGCATTCGGGAACGGGTGCGAACTATGTCTCCGCCACGATGCTGACGAACGCCGCGGTCGCAGGCACCATGACGCTCGACTGCGCAGTCGTCAGAGTGGCTAACGAGATCACGAATTCCGGCACTTTGTTCGAGCATGCCACGACGGTCGCCGGCAACTCCGCGACGGTTTTCTCCGCCGCGACGCTGATGAACGCGGCCGGGACCATGAAACTCCATGCCGCCACGGTCACGGTCGGCGGAAACCTCACGAACGACGCGCCCGACAGCGCACCCGAAAGCGCTTCGTTCATCTGGGACCCCAACCCCAGCGTAGGGGATACCACCAGCAGTGTTTCTCCACGGCTTTCCGCCAAGAATCTCCTGAACACGAATCCGGGCGGGACCATGCAGCTCAACGGCGCAGTCACCGTGACCGAAACGCTCACGAACTCCGGCACGATCCATCATGCCTCGGATGTGATGTCCGCCAAGAACATTACGAATGAAGCCGGCTCCATTACGTTTGGCGGCACGGCCGTTCGCACCACCGGCACCATCACAAACCGCGCCACCATGACGCAGATCAACGGCGGTTCGCTCCACGCCGCCGTTCTCAGAAACGACAAGACCGGCGCCGTTTTCACGAAGAACGGCGGCTATCTGAACGTCAACACGCTTACGGCCGGGTCCTCCGCCACGATGACGCTCTACCTCGACGACGACACGGCGGATCATACGGGAGAAACCGCGGGTGCCCACAGCGTCGTCTCCTCCGCCTTTACCAATGGAAACAGCAACCAGTTCGATCTGAAATCCGGCACGCTCGTCGTTCTGCCCGCGAACGGCATAATCAATTCCGGCACGATCCATGTGGGCGGGGACGGCGACGAAGCCGTGCTCATCGCCAAAAAGCTCGACATGTCCGAGTCCGGAACAACCCGGGGCTCTCTGTACGTGGAGGACGGAGGCGTGCTTCAGATCACCGACGGCAACCACACCGGTCTTCTGGGCATCAACGACGGCAGCAGCTCCCGCAAAATCGTGGTCAGCGGCGGAACGATCCTCGCGGACGTGATCAAAACGAAAGGGACCAGCGATTCGAACGATGCCGGGAAGCTTTTCATCCAGGGCGAGTCGACGGTCGCGGCGGACTCCTACACCGGGAACGGCTGGATCGTGCTCGACGCCGCCACGCTGAACAAGGACACGAAGATCGTATTCGACGTATCCAATAAAAAGCTTGTGGTCAGGAATGCAAATACCGTGGTCGGGTCGAACATCTCGGTCAATGCGATGGACGTGAAGTCCGGCGGCTCTCTGACGATCTCCAACGATGTCGTCAATGAAACCCCGGTCGGCGACTTTACCGTTAAAAACATCACGAACAACGGCACGATCCGAGTCGGCAACGTAGTCGGCGGCGGCGGAAATGCGAAACGCGGAACCGTGAACCTCGGCGTGAACGACGGGACCGGCGAGGTCACAAACAACGGCACGATCTCGGTCGAAGTCGGGTCCACGGTGCTCACGGACAAGATCTCCGGCGGCACGATCGACATCCGGACAACGGGGCTTTCCCTGACGGAGGACCTTTATGTCCTGGTCAAGGGCGCGCTTGACGGCGAAAACACCCCGACGCTGACCGTCAATGGCGGCAGCACTCCTCCGGAAGGCTATTCGGTCCAGACATTCGGCAACAAGGGCGTGTTCCTGGCCAGGACGAATCCGACGGTGCTGTATGTGAACAACGCCTATGCGGGCGCCGTCGGGGACGAGACCGACGACGGCCATCTGATCGGTTACAACGCGTTCACGGACAATCCCGACAGCGAGGTCGACACGACTCTTGCATTCGCCGCGGACGCGTCGAATACGACGGTGAGCTATGCAGCATCCGCGACAACGTATTCGGCTGTGAATTTCGGGACGACAGCCAACGCCCCGGCGAACCTCACGGTCACGACGTCCGGCTCCGGTCCGGTCGCCATGAATCCGCTGACCGTCGGAAACGGCAGCTCGGGTCAGGCCGTCACGCTCTCCGGCGCAGACCTAACCCTGGCCGACGCAGTCGAGCCCGCGACCGCCTCCCTCACGGTGTCGGGCGACAGCACGCTGTACATCGGCGGCGCATCCGCATCCGCGGTCACGGCGGAAACTGTGGCCAACAACGGCTCGATCGTGATCGCATCCGGGTCCGAGCTTGAAGCCGGCGCCGTGACGAACACGGATGGCGGGATCGCGGTCAACGGAACGCTGGCCGCGGCCGGCATCACGGGCGGTGCGGTTTCGGTCTCGAACAAGCTGACTGTCACCAGCAGCATTTCCAATGTTGCGCTCACGGTGAGTGCACCCGGCGCAACGGATCCCGGCGATGTCGCGGTAACGGCGGAAAACATCATCAGCAGCACCATAGCGCTGTCGATTACCGCGGAATCTCTTAGCGGGAACGCGGATTCGTACCAGTATATCGCAGCCGGCCTCAGCAATGTTTCGTTCACGGTCAACGGCGGCTCCGATTCTGTGGGAGAGCTTGATGAAGTAATGCCGGGCTATCTCTTCACGACGAAGGGGGACACGGGCGCATGGCTGGTGAAAGCCCAGTCCCGCGAAACGCTTTATGTAGACAGTTCGTATACTGCGAACGGCGCCAACGACGGTCTCATCTACGGCTGGAACGCGTTCAGCGACCTGGCGGATGCGCTTTCGGCCGCGACCTCCGAGACCACCACGATCACAATCGAATCCGACTCGGAAGCAACCGACGTCAAGAATGTATACAAGGCTTTCGAGAATGCTTCGGTCACGATCGAAACGATCAACGGCGCACAGACAGCCACACTCATTTTTGCGATAGGGAAAGACCTCGCCCTGACGCCGAAAGACGGCGGCAGCCTCACGATTGCCGAAGACACCACGATTTCGACAGTCGGCGACAAGAGCAGCGCCTACATCGTCCTGAACTACGGCCGCACCAGCGGCACGGTCACGGTCAACGGCACGCTTGAATCCTCCACGGAAATCGCGCTCTGGGGCATGACCACGGTCGGGACGACCGGCTCGCTCATCGCGGACGACGACGGCATCATCCTCTTCCGTTCCGGCTATGCCGCGGCGGCAAACGACGCCTACACAACCGGTTACGCCGTAACGATCGGCAAACTTGGAGAAGAAGAGAAGCCGGAGATCAAAGCCACATGGTTCGACCTTGCTTCCGGCGTTGTAAATGTCAACAATGCCACAGTCACAGCAGAGAAGTTCCTTTACAGCCAGAATATGGGCGGAAACGGCGCATATGATCCTTCCGTGGAGGAATTTGCCGTAACAGACACGATTCACAAGGCGATCCTGAATTCCCAAGGCTCCACTTGGAAGATCGGAGATTTCGAGGCCGACGGCACCGGCGACAGGACTGACGGCACGAAGAACTACATCACGCAGAACGGCGAGTTCAACTTCGCCGGAAGCCGGATCGACGTATCCTCGAACGCCAGCTTCGGCAACAAGATCGAGCTGAACCTGTCCAACTCCGTTATGGACATCGACGGCGATCTGGAGAACGCCGGCGCCATCAACCTGACCGACTCCGCGATGCAGATCGATGGCAGCCTTGAGAACGCCGGAACGATCCGGATCGAAAAGAATACGGCGACCGACGGGTCCGTGTTCAGCGTCGCCGGAAATGCCCTGAACCGTGAAGGCGCGCTCATTTCCATCAATGGTTCGCAGTTCAATGCGAACGGAACAGAAGAAAGCACTCTCACGAACAACGGCACGATCGAAGTCTCCGGCAGAAGCCTTCTGGTCATCGACACGCTCACCGGCAACGCCATCGAGCTGCTGGACGGCGCGATCATCAACGCCACCATCCAAAGCGGCGGCAAGCTGAACGTGGGAACACACCTTGTCGAGGAAACCCCTGTCGGAAACAGCGTCATCTTCTCCGGGACGAACGACATGGCGTCCACCGACATCGACAATGCCGGGACCATCACGGTCTACAATACGCTGTCCGGCGGTGCGATCGACAACGACGGCACCATCACCGTGAACGGCACGCTGTCCGCAACGGGCGCGATCGACAACGCCGGCGGCACGATCACCGTGAACGGCACGCTGTCCGCAACGGGCGCGATCGACAACGACGGCGGCACGATCCTCGTCAACAGCATTGGGGCAACGCCCGCCATCACGGCGACGGGCATTGACAACACTTCCGGTACGATCACGATCGACGCAACCGGATTCAGCACCGGCACGCTGAAGGTCATCGACGTCGCCGGCAAGACCGGCCTCAACGTTGCGGACATCATTCTGACGCACGCCGAAGATGGCGTCCGCCTGGTGCAGGCGTCGGACGGCGATATCCTCATCACGAACCAGGATCAGGCGGTCCTGTATGTGAAGAGCACCTATTCCCCGACCGGCGAGAACGACGGCCACATCTACGGCTACAACGCGTTCAGCAGTTTCCAGGCCGCAATGGACGCCGCGGCCCCGCGCACGGAGGCAACGACGATCACGGTCCTGAACGCCGTCACGGAAGAATACGACAACGACCTGATGGAAGGATTCGGCGGCAATGTGACCGTCAACGGATCGGGCTCCGTCACGCTCGCAAACACCGCCGCCGGCAGAATGGATCTCTGCATCTCGCCCGCATCGGGAACGACGTTCACGATCACGGCCCCGATCACGATGGCCGGCGCGACATACTATGTGGAAACGGAACCCGCCACGCGGCCTGCCGGCATCTGGCTCAATTACACGGGCCCCGGCTCGACCGTCGTTTCGAGCGCGATCGATTCCGAGACGTTCATCGGCATCAACGGCACGGTCGGCGTCGACAAGGACGGATCGCTCGAGACGGACGGCGACATCCAGGTCGGGCGCGCCCGCGATGCCATGGCGACCGCTCTGACGATCGCCGGCACGGGCAGAGCCAATCCCGCCGCCAATCAGGTGTCCGCAAAGGGCCTTCAGCTTTCGGAAGGCACGATGACGACGACGAACACGAAGATCAAGGCGGATTATCTGTCGTATACGGATACGGAGAACTTCGATACACGCTCGGAGGATTTCTCCGCTCCGTTCGTACTGAACTCCACCGGCACCGAGTGGACGCTCAAGGGAATGAAAGTGGCGTTCTACTCGACGCCCGGCACAAAGATCAGGAGCACCGCAACCGCCACGCTCAACTTCACGAACAGCGTGGTGTATGTCGACGGGAACGTGATCAACGCGGCGTACAGGACGACGGACGGACAGAATGCCGTTTCGTATCTTGCGGACGCCCCGGCGATGACGATCAACCTGACCGGCTCCGCGATGCATATCACCGGCGGCATGGAGAACGCCGGTGCGATCACGCTGGCAAAAGACTCATCGGACCATGTCTCCGTGCTCACGGTCGCCGGCGCCATCACGAACGAAGCCGGCGGCGCCATCAACATTACCGGCAGCACCCTGACCGCGAATGCTGCCATCACGAACGAAGCCGGCGCGGCCATCGCCCTGACCGGCTCCACGCTGACCGCCGCGACATCCAAAGTAACAAACAACGGTACGTTCAGCGTCTCCGGCGAAAGCACGCTCGACATCGGCGAACTCGACGGCACGATCACGGTCGAGGCCGGAGCCACGCTGGCGGGGTCCAATATCGCAGGCGCCGCGCCGACCGTATCCGTCTCCGCGGATCCCGAACCCGCCGAATCTCCCCTCACGGTGGTCATCGAGACCAAAGGCATCATCCATGCCGAGGGCGACCTGAACTTCACCGGCAACAATGCGCTGACGGACATCACGCTCGATGCCGTGGGAGAGATCACGACCGACGGCACGCTCACGATCAACGCCTATTCGATGATTACGGCCGACAGCATCAGCTTCTCCGGCGACGGCGAGGTCTTCGTGGATGCGACGGGCTTCGATCTCGCCGACGTCGGCGGAATGAAGAAGGTCATTCAGCTAAATGCCGATTCGGAGCCGATCCCGACGTCGAAATATTCGACGACTGCAGGATTCGACCTGATCTACAACGCCGGGGAATCCGCCTACTATCTGGTCGACGCGCCAAACAACATCATCTATGTTGAGAAAGACTGGACCGCGAGCGATTACGGAACCGAAGTCGACCCCCAGAAGTATTATGGATACAATGCGGCCAACAATGTCAACGCCGCTGTCGACATCGCCGTTCAGGTCAGGAGCGAGACGCCTTCGGCCACGCCTGAAATCGTCGTGTATGAGGGCGCGTACTCCGGAGTCATCCAGCTGAAGGGCATATCCACCACGATCCTGAAAAACCAGGATGAACAGGCGCCCCATGGCACGTCCTTCTCCAGCGCCATTTACGGTGGAGAAAAGACCAGCACGGGCACGACCGGCGCCGGGATCACGGCAGGCAACAGCATTACCGTCGAAACCGGGAATTTCAGCAAATTCGTCGTCGGCGGCAGCAACATCGACATGGTAAACACGGAAGACGCGTCCAAGAACAAAGACGTGCAGTATGTCATCAACGGGACGCTGGACACCGAAACGAACCGCACCGTCGCCCACACGTTCACGATCACCGGCGGCGTATTCAATACCGGAATCGTCGCAGGCGGCGACAGATTCGTGACCGGCGATTTCTCGTTGAACGGCGACATCAACATGTTCATCGATGGCGGCAGTTTCAATTACGCCGTCGCGGGCGGCCTGCTGAATTCGACCGGATCGACGGGAAAAGGAAAGGCTGTCGTCAACGGCAATGTCAATCTGACCATCACGGGCGGTTCCTTCGGAGACAACTGCTGGATCTACGGCGGCTGCATTTCCACCCAAAAGGACCAGGACATCAACGCTCAGACCGAAATCCACGGGGATGTGACGATCACGGTCGACAGTTCCTCCGGGAACACGATCAATCTCAGCAAGATGGTCGTCGGCTCCCACGGCTGGGGAAAGATCGTCCGTGAGAACGAGGACGACCCGCTGGGCAACACGAAACTGGTCTTCACCGGCGACGGAAGCAAGATCACATTCAATTCCAATGCCCATATCTGGGGCGGCTGCAGCGGGGACGACTTCGACTCCGAGACATTTGCGGTGGACGCCACCTCTGTCGACAGTCGCAGGATCCTGTCGTTCACGGACTTCAGCGGCCCGCTCAACTGCAAAATGATCCGGGGCTTCAGCGACATCCAGTGCATCCGCAGCGTCGTGACGCTGAAGGAAGACGGCGTCTACAACTTCTCCGACATCGGCAACTGGGAATTCGTCTATGCCGAAAAAGCCGACGAATCCCTGGCGGATTTCACGGGCAGCTTCCTCAACGATTTCTCCGGCGACACCCTCCGGCTTGACCTGGGTGACTGGGACGGTTCGAGCGCATGGACGATCCTTGAAAACACCGCCGAAAGCGGCGCGTTCACCGGGTTCGGCGACATGGATGTCCGGATCGGAGATAACACCCTGAATTGGGATTCGGGCAACGGCTTCTATTCCGGCGGCGGCTATACGCTCGCGCTGGACGACACGGAAACGAAGATGGTCCTTACCCTGGCATGAGCGAAATGAACAACAGCCCGAAAAAGGTTTTATGCTATATGAAAGAGACGGAAACGAAACGGAAAGAACCCTACGAAACTCCTGCCGTCCTTGATATCAAACCCGTAACGGTTTGCTGCGGCGGTTTGTCGGACGGAGGATACGACGATGATGAGGGATGATGTCCCGGCACCTTTTTGAATGAATCGATGATAATGGCGCGGCGGCTGGAAATCGGCCTGCATGACGGTGGAAGCATCGGATTGCAGGCGGACGCCCCGGAAGAGGCGATCGCCTTCGACGGGTTGGCAGAGCTTCTGCACCTGAAGACGGAGGTGCCGGGAAACAGTGCCGCCGACGCGGTGCTGAACCTGCCGGACGCAATGCCGGAGGGACGGCACACGCTTCGATCGACAGCTTTGACGGAGATCGCATACGCGCCGGATTGGAGCCGGATCCTGATCGCGGGCTGGAAAAAACAGCCCCGGCGCAGGGCATATTACTGCCTTTGCCTGTGGCAGACGGCACTGGTCTGCGCCGGAATGCATGCCGCCCTGCGCGGGGAAAAAGCCGTGCTGGCGCACTGCGCCGTTCTGGAGACAGGCCGCGGAGCCGTGCTGCTCTTCGGCGAGAGCGGAATGGGCAAGAGCACGGCGGCGGCGCGCTGGCGCGCATACGGCGGGAAATGCGTTTCGGACGACATGGCACTGCTGGATTTCAGCGGCGGGGACGGACAAATCCGCGTCCGCCGGATGCCGACCTGGAGCGCATGCCGCGAGGGGAAAAACAAAGGATATTACCCCTCGTCCGAGGAACTCCCGACGGCCGGGCTTCTGGTGCTGGGACGGAGCGGAAACGGGCGCGACGGGATCGTGAATCTGAGCACGGCGCAGTTTTTCGCCCAGTGCTACCGGTCGTTGTTCTACTGGATTCTTTCCCCCGCGAAAGACCTGCCGGAGGAAAAACAGCGCCTCCTGGCGGACCGAATACGGAAACAGACGGAACTCATCACGGACCGGTTCGCGCCGCGGGCGCTCCTGGCCGCGCTTGACGGAAACCTGCCGAAACTCATTGAGGACGCATTATGAAACTGAATCCATTTGCGGTGATGGCGGAGCAGTTCGACGGAACGGGACTGGTGTTCCACCCCGAAACGAATGCCGCCGTCTCCCTGAACAAGACCGGCGTGTACCTGTGGAACCGCCTGAAGGAAGGCGCGGACGAGGCGGCGCTTGCCGCCGGGCTGCTGGAACGCTACGACGGCGTGACGCAGGAGAAAGCCGAGGCAGACGTGGCGGCGTTTCTGGAGGAACTGCGGAGCCGTTCGCTGCTGTCGGAGGAGTGAACGGAGATGAACGGGACGGCCGTGCCGGACGAAGCGTATTACTCGGGAAACAGCATGCGGGGGATATTCGTGCCCGGGGAGAAACTCCGGCTCGCCGATGAAACGCCGTTCGAACAGCTCCGCGCAGGAGACGTGGCCGTGAACTTCGGTCGCATGCCTTACATTGTCCACCGCGTCGTCGGAATCCGGGACGGAGTTGCCGTCACCATGGGCGACAACAACGACCGTCCCGACGCATGGCCCCTGAACCCGTCCACACCATTCCGCATCGTGACCGGCGTTTTCTCCGCGGACGGGACAGTCCGTCCCGTGGCGGGCGGGGAAGCCGGCATGCGGCAGTTCCGGAGTCAGCAGAGGAAACGGAAGACGCGCCGGATCGCCGGATGTCTGGTCCGCCCCCTGCGACCGCTGAAAATCCTGCGTCTCCCGGCACGCCGGGAGACGCGCTTCCGCGACGGCACGGTGCAATGGAGCTTCGCCGGAATCCCAGTGGCAGCACGCGGGCCTTCCGGGCGCACCATGTACCTTCACTGGTCGAAACGCCTATTTTTCCGCGTACCGGAACGTGAGGACGGGAAAAACGGAAAAGATCGGTTCTCCGGGTCGTCGGAGACTTGAAAAAACAGGGAAACCGGGTATATTTATGCCAATCCGCTTGAATTATGTTTTTGTGCGCATGGATGCGGGAAAGAAATCCGTTTCCCGGGGCTTTGAATCATGGATGAGATCATAACAGACACTGTTGAAGTTTCTTCCGGCAGCACCATGACCGGGCTTCTGGTCCTTCAGGACGGCACCCTGAAGGTCCTGAACGGAGGCCGCGCGCAGAACGTCGGGCTTGCCGACGGAGGAAAAGCCTTTGTCTCCTCCGGCGGCGGCCTGAGTGTGTGCACCGTCTCCGCCGGCGGCACGCTGGAAATCCTGAGCAGCGGCGTCGCAAGAGACGTCACGGTGGAAAACGGCGGCCTTTACGTGGTGTCCAGCGGCGGCTCGACCATCCGAAGCTTCATCCAGGGAGGCGGCAAACAGGTCGTTTATGCCGGCGTGAGGGTCATCAGCGCGTTTGTGGAGTCCGACGGCGCGCTGCATATTTCCTCGGGCGCGCTCGCGTCTTCTCCGGTCATATCGGAGGGCGGCGCGATGTACCAGTGGCAGCGCGGACTGTCGGACCGGGCACAGGTCTACGGCACGCTTTACGTAAGCGGAACCGCCGCCAATGCGGAAAGCGCCACGGTGTTCGACCACGGCCGGATCGAGATCCAGGCGGACGGACACGGCTTCAAGATCGGAATCAGCTCCGGCGGCGCGCTGGATGTGAAATCCGGCGGGGCAGTCAACTCCGCGCTCGTGTACGCAGGCGGCAGCTTCACGGTCTCCGCCGGAGCCGTCGGTTTCAATGCGAGAGTCAACGGCGGCACGATGACCCTGGCGGGCGGGATCGCCCCCGAGGCAGAGGCAGGCGAAGACGCCCCCTCCCCCGTGCCCGGCGGTTCTGCGAGCAATACCACCGTCAATTCCGGCGGCAGCCTGCTTGTTTCCTCGGGAGCCGCCGCGGACAGCGCCACAGTCAATTCCGGCGGACATCTCTGCATCTCCGCCGGCGGCACCGCCATGGAAGTCAGGGAAAACGGCGGCTATGTTCAGGTTGAAGACGGCGCGGATGTCACGTTCGTCCCGAACACGATCGACGAGCTTCTGCTGGAAAAATCTTCCGCCACGATCCATTCCGGCACGACCGCAGTCAACGCCACGGTCAACTCCGGCGGCAGGCTCGAAGTCTTTTCCGGCGGCACGGCGACGATCGTTTTCAATCCATGGCAGGGGCAAATCAGTTCAAGTATTGGGGCGGAGATCGTTTATCTGGAACGGGACGCCAACGTTTATTGCCGTAAAGACAGTGTCACCAGCAAAGCCGACGTCATGGATTCCCTGGACCTTGCATCAGAGGATAAGGCAATCGTATATTCCGACGGTATCATCAACGGCGCGACGGTCAATCCCGGCGGCGGAATTGAAATATGTTCCGGCGGCACTGCGAACGCAATCGTAGAGAACGGCGGGTATGTATCTGTTGGGAATGGTGCGGTAGTATCATTCATTCCCAATTCCATTTCAGGACTGATCGTTTATTCCGCGGCAACGATTCATTCCGGCACGACGGCACACGACATCACGGTCAGCTCCGGCGGAGTCATTTATGTCTCCAGTGGCGGGAAACTGACAGGAAAGATGTTTTGTTCGAAAGGGGCGATCGTTTCCGCATACGAGGGGGCGGTGCTGGATTTCGACCTGACGCACGCGGAGGCGGGAGCCGAAGCGCTCGTGAACGATATTTCGATCATTCAGGGCACGCCTTTGTACACGCTCACGGTGGACGAGGACCTGGCGCCGGGAAGCTACACCAGCACGCTCGCGGACGGCGCGGGCGGGTTCGACGGCACGATCTCCGTGGTGAATCCCGGCGGCGACGAGCTCGGCAAGTTCACAGTCGGAGAGACGGTGAAGGTCGGATACGACGATTATACATTGAATTTGACGGATGGCACATTGAGCCTAACGGTCGAAGCGCCCGACCTGACGCCGACCAACCTCGTCGGCACGCCGGAGCGGGTGTCATGGGACGCGACCGGCGCGGCGCAGTACATCGTGGAGTATTCGGCCGACAGTTTCGACCACGCGATCCGGACGACGACCACGGGATCCGCCATGGACCTGCTGGAACTGCCCGCCGGGACGTACCAGTGGCGCGTGAGGGGAGACGCCAACAGCGATTGGGCGGTCGGCGAGGCGATCGTGTCCGATACGGAACCCGGCGGTCCGCCGAAGGCCGTCCAGTCCAACGCGGACGGCAGCGACGACATCTTCTTCGCCGTGCAGGACGGCGCGTGGGAGGACATCTTCTACGCGATGAACGCCGGTTCCCTCAACGACTGGAACGGGACGAAGGAGATCGTTTTCGCCGGGGGCAAGGGACATATCCGAAACCTCTTCTTCGGCTCGAATGACGCCAACATCCTGTGCCTGACCGATTCGGACATCGGCGACGCGATCTTCGTGGACGACGAGTTCACGGGGCAGCCGGAGACCCTCGCGGAACAGCAGGCGCGCCTGGCGAGGATCGACGAAATCCGGGCGGGCGCGGGCGACGACCTCATCGACATGACCAGCAACCGCATCGAATACACCGGCGACGGCCTGACGATCCGCGGAGGAGACGGCGACGACATCATCTGGGCGAACAAGGGCGACAACATGCTCTTCGGCGACGCCGGGGACGACCGTCTGGTCGGCGCGTCCGGCGACGACGTCATCGCGGGCGGCACCGGCGACGACTCCATGCACGGAGGAGGCGGCAGCGACACCTTCACGTTCTGCGACAACTGGGGCTCGGACACGGTGGAGCAGATCGCGGGCGGATTCGTCACACTATGGTTCGTATCCGGCAGCCTGGATAACTGGGACCCGGAGACGCTGACCTACACGGACGGCGAAAACAGCGTCGCGGTCCGCGGCGTCGGCATCGATGCGGATCTGGTCGTGCTCAAATTCGGCGCGGGGGACACCCCGGAGGACGCCGCGAGGTTCGCCGCATTGTCCGGCATGGGTGCGTTCGACGCCTTCTCCTCGCAGAAAGTCTTCGAGGAATCCGCATCCGTCCCCGGCGCCCTCGCCTGAGCACAGCACCGCTTGCGGTATGCGCGAGAGCAGCCGCGCACTACATCAGCACCGCCTGCGGTGTGCGCGGATAATACGCCCGGCGGTTTGCATTCCGGCCCGCTCCGGGTTATATTAAGGGCGGACCGCATACCGGCTTCCCGTCACCAAACAAGAAAGGAACCGCCTTATGAAAACGCTTCTCATCGCCGGACATCCCGATCTCTCGCAATCCGTCGTCAACGCCGCGATCATGGACGAACTCGCGCGCGCCCTCCCCGGCATCACGGTCCGCAGGCTCTGCGAGGTCGCGCCGGACGGCGTGTTCGACGTCCCCGCGGAACAGGCCGCGCTCGCCGGGGCGGATCTGATCGTGTGGCAGTTCCCGTTCCACTGGTACGCCCTCCCCTGGCTCATGAAGAAATGGCTGGACGAGGTGTTCGTGCACGGCTTCGCGCACGGGACCGGGGCGAAACTGGCAGGAAAGAAGCTCCAGGTCTCCTTCACGACCGGGGCGCCTGCGGCGGCATACACCGGACAGGAAGGCTCTGTGGCGGACATCCGCGAACTCGTTTCCGTATTCCCCGCCATCGCGAAGGTGTGCGGACTGGACTGCCTCGCCCCGATCTGGCTGAACGGCGTCAGCTACGCCTCGCGCGACGATGCGGAGGCCGTCGCCCGGCAGCAGGCGCTGGCGCGCGACTACGCGGCGCGCCTCGCCGCCCGCATCCGCGAAATCCAGGGCTGAAAGGCTGAGAGTCTGAAAAAGCTGAAGCTCCCCCTGCTCCGCCCGATCTGAACGCAAAAAAAGGGAGCTGAGCACAAAAGAAAGGAATCCGGGCACGAAAAAGCCCGCACCGGAATGACGCGGGCTTTTATTTTGCTGTCGTTCGAGCTTACTTGCGTTCGGCGCGCTCGGGGTGTTCCTTCAATACCTCCGCCCAGTATTCCTGCATGGCGGCATCGAATTCCGCCCGGTCGGCATCGGTCCAGATACACGCGTCCCACCGCAGGCGTTCCGCGAGGTTGCGGTTGTCCGGCAGATTCTCGCGGACATACCGGTAGAACGCCAGCCGCAGGAGCGGCATCGAGGCGAGCCCGTAGGACGTTTCCGGTGCGGAGAAGTACCGGTCGAGGAATTCCTTCGCGGTGCCCGTGAGCTCGTCCGTCCCGCAGTCGTACCAGCGCGGCGCACGGTAATTCCCCTGCTCCGCGATCCGCTCCGCCTCCGGGATCACGCGCACGTCCTGCGGCTCGAACAGGCGGTCCAGGAAGACGCCGTTCAGGATCACGTTCAGGGACCCGTAGCGGACGAGGCGCACCCGGTAGCACGGATTGGGCGACCAGTACCCGTCGTCCATGCTCCTGCTGCCGCACAGGACGAAACTCTTGTACACGCCGCCGCTGGCGAAATCCGCCACGCGCGCCGTGCAGAGCGGCTTTTTCTTCATGCAGTCGGCCGGGGTTTCCTGCTGGGAGGATGCGTAGACCTCAATGATGTAGTCGCGTTCGACGTTGTCGCCGATCCGCCCGTTCGAATTGAAGAAATACAGCGAAAGCCGGTAGTCTTCCTTCGGGTTCTTGAGGATCGTCAGCCACAGGTCCGGCCCCTCGAACTGCCGCGGATACTCCTCGCCGTTGTCGTTCCACTCCGACTGCGTCCGGTGGCCGTATTCCATCTGGAGCAGCACGTCGCGCCTGTCGTCCGCCACCTCCCAGTCGATCCAGTAACGATTGGAGTCGCTCCGGTTCTTGTGCGGGCCGATCATGACGCCGACCGAGATATCTTCGTTATGGACGCCGCCGTCCCAGCCGCCGCGGCCCGACAGCCGGGTGTTCATCGCGCACAGGATCTGCCTCCGCGCGCCGTAACGCCCGGGCCAGTCGCCCTTCGTCACCCAGTCTTCGCCGATGTAATACGCCCAGTTCTTCTCCGGGCGCTCGTCGGGCAGCATGTCGTACCGCTCGAAATCCTGAAGGACCGAAACCGGGTCGGCAGCCGTGTGCGAAGGGTGATTCGCGGCGGTCGCCGGGACGGTCTGCGGCTTTTCGAACGCGTTGCCGCGGCAGAGCTTCTCCAGCCCGGTCCCGTACGTCGCCGCAAACACGCGGCCGTCGGGGAGCTCAACGAACCCGCGCACGGGCCGCCTGATCTCCGGCAGGCTGTAAACGATCTCGACGAGCGACGGGTTGGCCGGGTCCCGCCGTTCGATGCCGAGGATCACCTGCTTCGGGTCGTCGTCCGCTGCACGCAGCTCGACGCCCTTCGTGCGGTAGCCGATCCACAGGCCGTTCTTCCCGTAATAGACGCTGGTCACATAGCTTTCCTTCAAAGGCCCGTAGCCGGGATCCTCCTCTTCGTAGCCGACGACGATTTCCTCCTCCTCTTCTTCGTCTTCAAAGTCTTCCTCGTCTTCGTCCTCCTCTTCCCCGTCATCGCCGATATAGATGACTCTGCCGTTCGAATCGGACTTCGACTTCTTTCGAGCCGGGTTCAATTCCTCGGCGATCTGCTCCTTCCGGTACGCATACTCGATCTTGTCCTTCAGGTCGCGCCCCTGCAGGAACCGGAAATCCCGGTCTTTGCCGAAGCTGATCCCGTTCAGGCCCGCGATGCAGACCTGCCCCGCTTCGCCGATGGCGATGGCGTTGCAGAAATTCGAGCTCATGCCGTCGCCTTCAATAGTCAGAGGATAGAACGCCGCACGCTCCTTTCCCCAGCTGTCGGGCGCGCTCACACGCCACGAACGCCGGGCGCGGATGTCGATCTGGAGATATCCGCCGGTCTCCATCGCGCAGTGCAGTTTGTCGCCGGGGCCGAAACACACGCCGCGCACGCCGCCGGACGGAAGCCCGTTCAGAGCCGTGAAGTCGCGCCAGCTGTCTGTCTGCGAATCGTACACGCTCACGCCGGATTCGTGCGCCACCGCGGTCAGGCCGGATTCCGAGCTCGCCAGGTCGTGGATGTGGCTCCCGCTCAGGACCGTGTCCCGGTCGTAACGCCGCCAGGTTCTGCCGTTGTAGACCTGCACGCCCATGCTCGCGGTGCCGACCCAGATACGCCCCAGCGAATCCTCGCAGACCGCCGTGCAGTTGTCCGTCTTCGGGAATCCCGGCTGCGCACGCATGTCCTCCCATTCCTTATCCTTGTCCGGGTCGTGCAGCCGGAAGACGCCGCCCGCTTCCGCCGTGACCCACAGGTCGCCGGAACGCGTCAGGCAGACGTCCGTGAGGAATCTCGCCGGTCTGACGAAAACGGGCGCGACGGGCTCGTCCGACACGGGCAATTCCGCCTCGGAAGGAAGCTGCTTCACCTCGGACGGGGTCTGTTTTCCTTCGGACGTGGCCTGTTTTACCTCAGTCGGAGCTTGTATTTCCTCGGTCGGGGCTTCCGGACCGCTTTTCGTCAGCGAGCAAGCCGCCGTGTAGAAGATCGTCGCGGCAAAAACAAAGATCAGCAGGACCGCCGCATAGGCTTTCTTCGAAACCGGCGAACTCTGCCCCGGCGATCCCGCCGGATTGGAAAGCGTTGCCGCTGAATTTGAAGGCGATTCCCCCCGATTTGAAGACGCCATTGCCGAATTTGAAGGCGATTCCGCCGAATAATTCTTGTCGCCTGATTTAGAAAGGTTCCGTTCGTGCTGGATCATGTTCTTATTCCTTCTGGAGCTTGAAAAAAGTTTAAGTGGAACGATATGAAAAGAATATATCACACCTTTCCCGAAATGCAAGAACATTTCCGCAAAAATCCAAGGTATAATCCCCCGCCTCGCCCCGCCCGGCATCAAGGGAAACCAGCCCCCCGCCGAAGAGAAGACCAACCCCATTCCACATCCTCTGGTTCCTCACCACGGAGATAAAGAATCCCAAGCCCCATTCTACATCCTCTGGCCGCTTTTCACAAAGACAAAGAAAACCAAGCCCATTCCACATCCTCTGCCATCCGCGCCTCGTGGTAAAAAGATAACCGTCGAGCGAAGCGAGCTTTCCGAGGCTCGCACATGCGAGCCCCCGGACGCACAGCGTCCTTATTCCCGTTGCCTCGCCGCCACGCTTTTTCCCTTCAAAACATGGGTTTTCCTCCCGCCGTTCGCGTCCCGCGGCAAAGAAAACTAAGACCATTCCACATCCTCTGCTATCCGAGGGAAGCAATCCAAGCCCCTGCTACATACTCTGCCATCCGCGCCCCGCGGTAAAAAGATAACCGTAGAGCGAAGCGAGCTTTCCGAGGCTCGCGCATGCGAGCCCCCGGACGCACAGCGTCCTTATTCCCGTTGCCTCGCCATCGTGCTTCCACCTCAAATCAGGGGGTTACCTTCCGCCGTCCGCCCCCCGCGGCAAAGCAATCTATCGAACTTGCTTCCGCAAGTTCACCGAGGAGCGAAGTGATCCCCGGAGGGACATCCCACAGGATGTTCTTTCAACAACTTCGGCTTTTTTTCAAATTATTACTTGACATATGGACATTATCTGCTATAGTATCTATTATTTTTAACTCAGAATTTAAAAATAGTCCAGCCCCAAAGGACAAGGTAGAGGGTAACCCCCTTTTCGCCCCAAACAACAATCGGAGTCAAACACATGAAACAAGCAATTCTTCAGCTTAAAGAACGGATTGAAAAGACAATTCAGCATGTTCAAACAGAAGAGGCAACAAAGAATGCATTCATCATGCCTTTTTTACAGGCTCTCGGATATGATGTTTTTAACCCGACAGAGGTTGTTCCGGAGTTTACTGCTGATATTGGAACAAAAATGGGCGAAAAAGTCGATTATGCTATCATGATTGGCGGGATGCCGATGATTTTGATTGAATGCAAACAGTGTGCGAATGAATTGAATATTCAAAATGAAAGTCAACTTTTGAGATACTTTAATGTAACAAAGGCTAAATTTGGTATTCTGACAAATGGTCTTGTTTATCAATTCTATACTGACCTTGAAGAACCTAATATTATGGATTTGAAGCCGTTCCTTTCTTTTGATGTCAGAGAATGCGACAAAATTAATTACACAGAGTTAGAAAAGTTTAAAAAAGATGTTTTCGATGCCGAAAATGTACGAAAAACAGCTGAAACGTTAAAGTACACAGGGGAAATCAAGCGCGTTATTTCCGAAGAATTCGCTTCTCCCAGTGAAGAACTCGTCAAGCTCATTTACAAAAAAATGTTGCCGGGCAGTATTTTTAATGACAAAAAGAAAGCCAGACTTACGCCACTTGTAAAAGCCGCGTTGGATGGGATTATTTCTGAAAAAGTCAAATCCAGTTTGGATGCCGCATTAAAAACCACTCAGGAAGTTCAACAGGCTAAAGAAGAAGAGATTCCTCAATCTGTCTTTGGTGCTGATACGGGAATAGTGACGACTCAGGAAGAAATTGATGCTCATTTGATTGTTAAAGCAATCTGTGCAGAAATCATTCCCCCTGAAAAGGTTGTCATGCGAGATGCAAAAACATATTGCGCAATTCTTTATGATGACAATAATCGTCGCCCGATTTGCCGTTTCATATTTGGAACTTCTGGGAAAAAATCAATCGTCTTCTTCGATGGACCGAAGGAAGAAAAGATTCTCATAAACGATATCCAAGACATTTATCAATATAAGGAACGCCTTCTCGGTGCTGTAAGGAAATACATTGCTCCGGCAGAATAAGATCTCCTCCCACAAAAAAGTGACAATGACCGCTTCTCTGAGGAAGCGGTCTTTTTTTTCCTTTAGGTCAAAAAAGTCTCGCTGACAAGTATAATCATAGGTATTAGTTTTTTTTTGAACGAGAAACGCTTTGCCTGGATCGGAGCAAAAAAAGGGAGCCTAACGAGGGATTGACCTTGTTAAACTCCCGAAAAGGAAAACAAACAAAAAAAGGGAGCCTAATTCGTGATGAGTTAAGCTCCTGGAAAAGGAATCCGGGCAGGCGAGGCCTGCACGGCAGAAGTGCGCGGCTACGCTCGCGCACGGAAGGCTTTACGAGAAAAAAAGGAGCCTGACTCATAAGAATCAAGCTCCGGAAAAGAAATCCGGCATCGAACTACTCTCCCACAGTCAAATATGCAGTACCATCGTCGCTGGGCCCCTTATCGATCGTGTTCGGGATGGGAACGTGAGTTGCAAGCCCGCCATGGACACCGGAAAAAAAGGATTAAAGATGTCAGGTTTATGTTGGGGAAGGGTTGTCGGAACGACAAGCAAATAGTAAATGTTGGAAATTGCGATTTTGTAAGAAAACGCAGCTTGTGTGTTTTTTTCGTTCTAATGTCCTGGCAGACATTGGAAGGAAAAAAAGGTGGTCAAGCCTCACGACCGGTTAGTAATGCTAAGCTGAAGGCATTGCTGCCCTTACACGTGCATCCTATCGAACTTGTGGTCTTCAAGTGGTCTTTAGGGATCGAAGATCCAGGGACATCTCATCTTCAAGGGGGCTTGGCGCTTAGATGCTTTCAGCGCTTATCCTTTCCCGACGTAGCTACCCAGCGCTGCCTCTATAGAGACAACTGGAATACCAGAGGTCAGTCATTCCCGGTCCTCTCGTACTAAGGAATGATCTTGTCAAATGTCCTGCGCCCGCAGTGGATAAGGACCAAACTGTCTTGCGACGTTTTGAACCCAGCTCGCGTACCTCTTTAACCGGCGAACAGCCGGACCCTTGGGACCTTCTACAGCCCCAGGATGAGATGAGCCGACATCGAGGTGCCAAACAGCGCCGTCGCTATGGACGCTTGGGCGCTATCAGCCTGTTATCCCCGGAGTACCTTTTGTCCGTTGAGCAACGACGATTCCACGTTCCATCGCTGGATCACTAGGACCTGCTTTCGCATCTGCTCGACTTGTAAGTCTCGCAGTCAAGCACATTTATGCCCTTACGCTCTAAGCACGATTGCCAACCGTGCTGAATGTACCTTCGTGCTCCTCCGTTACAATTTTGGAGGAAACCGCCCCAGTCAAACTGACCCTCTGACACGGTCCCTTACCCGGATAGACGGGAGAAGGTTAGAGATTCAAACAACCAAGGGTGGTATTTCACTGAAGACTCCACCGGGGCTGGCGCCGCGGCTTCGAAGTCTCCCACCTATGCTACACATGATTGCCCGAATACCAATATCAGATTACAGTAAAGGTTCACAGGGTCTTTCCGTCCTACTGCAGGTATCCGGCATTTTCACCGGAATTACAAATTCGCCGAGCTCCACTTCGAGACAGTGCCGCGATCGTTACACGATTCGTGCAGGTCGGAACTTGCCCGACAAGGA
>JAFXYP010000066.1 GCA_017541665.1 Lentisphaeria bacterium
AAGCTGGACGAGATCCTGTTCAAACAGATGATCGAACGGAGAAAACCGCTGATTTACCGGACGGTTGCCGCCATCATCATCGTGATCGCATGCATCTGCATCTACTTGTGCCGTTACTACATCGCCGCCGGACTCGGATCGTCATGGGGGGCAGTCCATCTGGCGGAACAATGCAAACGGGAAGGCGACCCCGCCGGCGCGCTGAAATGGTATGCAAAAGCCGCGAAGCATGGCCATGCCGAGGCGCAATGCATCCTTGCCCTGGCTTATTATAAGGGTGAAAATATAGAAAAGAACTATGACGAGGCGGCAAAGTGGTTCCGCAAGGCCGCGGAGCAGGGCAATGCCGAAGCGCAGAAAGGTCTGGGCAGATGTTTCGATTTTGGCGAGGGTGTGCCACAGGACTATGAAGAAGCGGTGAAGTGGTACCGCAAAGCCGCCGATCAGGGACACGCCGGGGGACAAAACAATCTTGGCGTATGTTATGAGTACGGCCATGGCGTAACAAAAGACGTTGACGAGGCGGTGAAGTGGTACCGCAAAGCCGCAGACCAGCACGAACCCGTGGCGCAAAGCAATCTGGGCAAATGCTATCTCTATGGCATCGGTGTAACAAAGGATTCGCCGGAAGCGGTGAGATGGTTCCGCAAAGCCGCAGAGCAGGGAAATTCCTATGGCCAATTCGAGCTTGCCAGATGCTATTTCCTCGGCGACGGCGTGACAAAAGACATATCCGAAGCGATGCAATGGTCCCGCAAGGCCGCAGACCAGGGAAATCCCGAGGCACAGCATGCTCTCGGCGCATGCTATGACAATGGCGAGGGTGTGACAAGAGACGCTGCAATGGCGGTGCAGTGGTTCCGCTTCGCCGCCGAGCAGGGAAATCCTTTTTCACAACACGCTCTTGGCCTTCACTATGAAAACGGCGAGGGCGTAGCAAAGAACATTTCCGAGGCAATCAAGTGGTATCGCAAGGCCGCCGAACAAGGATTAGACACGGCGCAAGCCCGTTTGGGGGTACTCTATTTCGAAGGGGACGAGGTGCCGCAGGACTTCTCCGAGGCGGCAAAATGGTTCCGCAAAGCCGCAGAGCAGGAAGATGCTGATCCCGTCGTACAAGGTATGATTGGCACTATGTATCAGGAAGGCATCGGAGTCGACAAAGACCTCTCCGAGGCAGTCAAATGGTTCCGCAAGGCAGCCGAGCAAGGCAATGCCAGGGCGCAATACGAACTTGGCATTTGCTACTACAACGGCGAGGGCGTGACAAAAGACTTCTCCGAGGCAGTGAAATGGTACCGCAAGGCCGCAGAGCAGGACAATGCCAATGCACAATACGGCCTCGGCAATTGCTACTACAACGGCGAGGGCGTGACAAAAGACTTCTCCGAGGCGGTGAAATGGTACCGCAAGGCCGCAGAGCAGGACAATGCCGATGCACAATATAAACTCAGCGTATGCTATGAAAACGGCGACGGGGTGGGAAAGGACCTTGCCGAGGCGGCAAAATGGTTCCAAAAAGCCACATTGCAAGGCAACGCGGAGGCGATAAAAAGGTGTCAGGCGGCCGCAGAGCAGGGAAATGCAGAGTCCCAGTACATTCTTGGCAAATGCTATCTCTACGGCCGTGGCGTAACACAGAACCTTGCCGAAGCCGTAAAATGGTACCGCAAGGCAGCCGATCAGGGAAATGCCACCGCGCAATACGAACTTGGCAATTGCTATGAATTCGGCAACGGCGTGACAAAGGACCTGTCCGAAGCGGTGAAATGGTACCGCAAGGCCGCCGAGCAGGGGTTTGACAGAGCGCAATTCTCGCTTGGCTATTGCTACGAAAACGGCAATGGCGTGACAAAAGACTTCTCCGAGGCAGTGAAATGGTACCGCAAGGCCGCAGAGCAAGGCAATGCCGGGGCGCAGAATAATCTCGGCATTTCCTATTATAACGGCAACGGCGTGACAAAGGACTATTATGAAGCGGCAAAGTGGTTCCGCAAAGCCGCCGAGCGGGGAGACTCCTATGCGCAACGCAATCTTGGCATTTGCTACGAAAACGGCAACGGCGTGACAAAGGACCTTGCCGAAGCCGTGAAATGGTACCGCTATGCCGCAGACCAGGGAAATGAGGATGCGAAAAAATCGCTCGAACGTCTGGGAAAATGACCGGAACGCTTTTTCTTTCCCTCTGAGACGGAACTGCGGCGTTCCGTTATGAAAAGCCGGGGGCGAGGAGCCGAATCCCCGCCTCCGGCGCTTTTTTGCCGTCCCGGCGCGGACCTCCGGCCGGAGGATCGCGGGATGACCGTGTTCGTGTTCCCGCCATTTTTCGCCGCCGTTTTCACCGGGAACACTTGTATTTTCTCTACTGAAGATGTATAGTATAGACCGATTCGCAATCCGGAGGAACCCCATGAAATTCGAAGACCGCAAATTCATCCTGAACGCACTCGTCAAAAATGCGAAGACCACCGCGGCGGACCTCGCCGAACAGCTCGGCGCGTCCGAACAGGACGTCGCCGCCGAGATCGCCGACCTTGAAAAGCAGAACATCATCCGCGGCTACCATGCGATCGTCAACGAGGACAACCTCCACGAAAAGCCCGTCAAGGCGATCATCGAGGTGCGCGTGCGCCCCGAACGCGAGGGCGGATTCGACCGCATCGCCCGCCGCCTGAGCAATTTCCCGCAGGTCACCGCCCTGTACCTGATGTCCGGCGGATACGACCTGATGCTCGAGGTGCGCGGCGCCGACCTCAACGAGGTCGCGTCGTTCGTCTCCAGCAAGCTCGCCACCATCGACGGCGTGCTGTCCACCGCAACGCATTTCCTGCTGAAGAAATACAAGGAATCCGTGGTCATGCTCCTGGAGGAGGAACACGATGAGCGACTCAAGATCGTGCCGTGATTTCGTAGCGCCGCACATCGCCGTCCTGCCGAAGAGCGGGATCCGCTACTTCTTCGACCTCGTCAACACCATGTCCGACGTCATCTCGCTCGGCATCGGCGAGCCCGATTTCGTGTCCCCGTGGTCGGTCTGCGAGGGCACCGTGTATTCGCTCGAACGCGGCCGCACCCACTACACGTCCAACCTCGGGCTCCTCTCCCTCCGCAAGGCCATCTGCGATTACCTCGCCGAGGAGTTCGGCGTGCGCTACGTGCCGGAGAACGAATGCCTCGTGACCGTCGGCGTCAGCGAAGCCTTCGACCTCGCAATCCGCGCCATCACCTCGCCCGGCGACGAGATCGTCTACCACGAGCCGTGCTACGTCTCCTACGGCACGGAGATCCGCATGTCACACGGCGTGCCCGTCCCCGTCCGCACCTACGAGAAAAACCTCTTCGCACTTGATCCGGCCGACCTCGAAAAGGCCGTCACGCCCCGCACCCGCGCCATCATCCTGAACTTCCCGTGCAACCCGACCGGCGCGGTCCTCACGGACGAACAGATGCGCGACATCGCGAAGATCGCCGTGAAGCACGACCTCGCCGTCATCGCGGACCACATCTATTCCGAGCTGCACTACGACGACCGCCCCATGCACACGGTCGCCGCCCTCCCCGGAATGCGCGAACGCACCATCTTCCTGCACGGGTTCTCCAAGGCGTTCGCCATGACCGGGTTCCGCATCGGATACGCCTGCGGCCCGAACAGCATCGTCGACGCCATGATGAAGATCCACCAGTACGCCATGCTCTGCGCCCCCACGACCGCGCAGTACGCCGCCCAGGAGGCGCTGAAGAGCGCCCGCCCCGACATGCTCCGCATGATCGCCGAATACAAGGGCCGCCGCAATGTGATCGTCTCCCGTTTCAACGAAATGGGGCTTTCCTGCTTCAATCCGCAGGGCGCGTTCTACGTCTTCCCGAACATCGCGTCCACCGGGCTGAGCTCGAAGGACTTCGCCGTGAAGCTGCTCCAGTCGAAGCGCGTCGCGGTCGTCCCCGGCAATGCGTTCGGCGAGTGCGGCGAAGGCTACGTGCGCTGTTCCTACGCGACCTCGCTGGAGGACATCCGCACCGCCATGGACCGCATCGCGGAATTCCTCGCCGACCTCAAGGCCGGAAAAGTTTGAGCCGTTTCTGCTCCCGATTTCCAGACGCAAACGGACAGCTGTTGCCTGAGTCTTCTCGATTCAAAGCATTGGAGACATGCAGTGGAATGGATTTACTATGACTACATGGGAAGCATGAACCCCGTCTGCAGAGATGTCGGGACGATTCTCAAAATCATTCCGAATTATCCCGGCGTGCAATACACGAACTCAAAGATACTGGAAATTGAAACCGAGGCCGGGGTTTTCGGATGCGACACGAAATACGATATCGTCCGGCTCGGCGGATTCTGCATATTTGAACTGATCGGCGAGCCGGATGCCGGAATCAGCTTTGTCGATCTGGACGGGATCAGACACGGCGGAATCGTCAATCTGCGAAAAAACGACGTTTTCATGCTCGGAAGCTGTTCTCTCACGCCCATTACCACCGACCCGCGAATCCTCTGCATCATGCACCGGGCGCACGATGATCTGCCGCTGGAGCCGACAAAAGCACAATTCAAAAGGTTTTGCGAATACATTCCAGACTGGGAGGAAGCGGTCGATTACCTCGCACGGAAAAGAGCGCAAACGGATTGTCGACCGATGGAGACAGTAAAACGCCTATTGATCCAGGAGGGGAAATGATTCTTTTCACATCAGCGCGCGGCCGGCGCGTTTTCCGCCGTCGGTCGGTTCGCCGTTCACGTACACGCGGACGATCCCCTCGGCGGGCGTGTGCGGGTGCGCGAAATCCGCCTTGCAGTCCAGTTTCGCCGGGTCGAACACGGTCAGGTCGGCAAAGTATCCCGGTTTGATGACGCCGCGGTCCTTCAGGCGGAACAGCGAGGCGGGGAACGACGTCACGCGGCGGACGGCTTCCGACAGGCCGCACAGCTCCTCCGCCATCTTCAGGAACAGCGGGAACGACCCGAACGCGCGCGGATGGCCGCGCCCGAGCGATTCGTCCCGATTTCGAACGTTCTCGTCCGTACCGCAGCACACCCACGGTTCCGCCAGGATCCGCCTCAGATTCTCCGGCGACATCCCGCCGAACGCCGCCATCGCCCGCGCGCCGTCGTCCCGCAGGACCGTGACCGCAAACGCTGCGGCGGAGGGCATTCCGGCACGGACGGCGCTGTCTTCGAGCGTCATGCCGCAGTACGGCATGAATTCCGGCTTGGACACGGCGGTCAGGATCGCGCGTTTCACGCGGCGGGAATCCGCCAGTTCAGCAATAAGATGTTCGCACTCGGCGGAATCGCCGCTCAGTTTCTCCTGGATTTCGCGGTCGCGCATGGAGTCGTACCGCGGCGGCAGGATCACGCTCAAACTCGTCTGGGAATAGGTATACGGATAACGGTCGGCGGTGATCCGCAGGCCATTTGCACGGGCTTTTCCCAACAGCTCCAGCGCCGCGTCCAGCTTGCCCCAGTTCGCCTCGCCCGCGGTCTTGAAATGGCTCAAGTGGAGCCGTCCGCTGCCCGCCGAAGCGAACGCGACGGCCTCCTCCAGCGATTCGAGCAGGCGCGCGCCCTCGCTCCTGAGGTGCGTCGTGTAGATCGCATCCGTGGCTTTCAGGACAGCCGCCAGACGCAGCAGGTCGGACGGCGGCACGGTGCGGCCCGGCGCGTACAGGAGCCCGCTGGAAAGCCCGGGACACCCCTCCGTCAGCATCTTGTCGAGCGCGGCGCACTGGTCCTCGATCCCGGGATAAGCCGCGCACAGGGCGTTGTGGCCGCACAGCACGGCGAAATTCACAGCCGGGCGCGCCTCGTCCACAGCCGCGCAGTAGTCGCGCCAGGTGGTCCACGACGGCTTCACGCCGGCGGCGGCGCAGTCCGAGGCGACCTGATCGGCATTTTTCGGGGTCACGGGGAACAGCGAATGTCCGCAGTTGCCGAGGATCTCGGTGGTGATCCCCTGCGTGCGTTTGCTGAAGGCGTCAGGCGCGGCGAGCAGCGCGGCATCCGAATGCGAATGCGCATCGATGAATCCGGGCGAGACCACACAGCCCTGCGCGTCGAAGACTTCGGCGCCCTTCGCGCCGGATATCTCCCCGTGCGGGACGATCTCGGCGATCCGGTCGCCGTCGATGCGGATGGAGCCGGGGTAGATTTCGCCCCCGGTCCCGTCGCAGATCAGCGCATTCCGGATGATCCGCACGGCGTTCACCCGGCGATCACACCGTCTTTCAGCACGATCGCGCGGTCGGCGATGTCGGCGATGCTGCGGTCGTGCGTGACCATCACGATGGTCGTGCCATGGCTTTCCACAAGCTTGCGGAAGAGAGCGAGGATGCTTTTCCCGGTCTGGGAATCCAGGTTGCCGGTCGGTTCGTCCGCCAGCAGGAGGCGCGGCTCGTTCATCATGGCGCGGGCGATGGCCGCGCGCTGCTGTTCGCCGCCGGAAAGTTCGTTGGCGCGGTGCCCGATGCGGTCCTTCAGGCCGACGCGCTCCAGCAGGTCGAGGGCGCGCTTTCTGCACTCGCCCGTCGACTTGCCGTCGAGCAGCGATGGCAGCATCACGTTTTCGAGGATGTTCAGCTCCGGCAGGATATGGTAGGACTGGAACACGAATCCGATGTTCTTGCGGCGGAACGCGACCAGCTTCGAGCCGGACAGCTCCGCCGGGTTCACGCCATCGATCACGATCGAGCCCTCGTCCGGGCGCGAGATCGTGCCGATGATGTCGAGCAGGGTCGTCTTGCCGCTGCCGGACGCGCCGAGCAGCACGGTCCATTCGCCGCGGCCCGCCCGGAACGATACGCCGCGCAGGACCTGGATTACGGAGGACCCGATCTCGAAATGCTTGGAAACGGATTGCACGGTCAGGAAATTCCGGTTGTCACTCATAGCGCAGGGCCTTTGCGGGATCGAGGTTGGCGGCGCGGATCGCGGGCACCAGCGCGCCGCAGGTGCAGAGCAGGATCGAGATCACGGAGATCAGCGCCACGTCGCCCCACACGATGTGAGCGGGCAGTTCGCTGAAGAGGTACAGCTCCTTCGGAAAAATCTCCTGCCCGGTGATCGCGCGCATCGCGTACAGGATGTTCATGCGGAAGATCACGACCAGCCAGCCGAGGAACACCCCGCCTGCGGTGCCGAGCACGCCCACGAAGACTCCCTGCAGGATGAAGATGCGCATCACGGAGAACGAGTCCGCGCCCATGCTCTTCAGCAGGCCGACCTCCTTCGTCTTCTGGATCACGGTCGTAATGAGCGTATTCGCGATGCTGAACGCCGCCACCAGCACGATGAACGCCAGCAGGAAGAACATCATGTTCTTCTCCACCGCCAGCACGCTCAGCAGCTGCCCGTTCAGCTGTTTCCACGAGTACACCGTCACGTCCGGGTGGCTCTTGGAGAGCTGTTCGCGCAGGGGCTTCAGGAAACGGTCGATGTGGAAGGGATCGTCCACCCAAACATAGACGTGCGTGGCGCAGCCCCAGTCCAGCCCGAAGAGCTGGTCGGCGTCGTCGAGCGACAGGAACATGATGTCGCGGTCGTAGTCGTACTTATCGAAGCTGAAGATGAACGAGACGGTGAACTCGCCCGGCAAATAGTATTCGGATTTGTCGGAGATCTGGTATTTCCCGGTGGCGGGGTCGCGTTCGATCAGTTTGGCGAGGCGGGACGGCGAGTGCAGCAGCACCTTGCTGCCGACCGTGAGGCCGAATTCGTTCGCGATGACCTGGCTGACCGCGATCTCGCCGCGTTCCAGCGAGTATTCCCCCTGCTTCACCACGTCCTTCAGGTCAAGCCCGGCGGTGTCCATGTCCGGGTCGAACGCCGCCAGGACCTTCGGATTGAACGCTTCCTTCACCTGGAGCAGCACGGGCGAGACCAGCACGGGCAGCGCCTTGCCGCCGTTCCGTTTCACGACCTCGACCACGTTCTCCGCCTCCTCGGCGAAGAACACCCCGGCGTTGCCGCGCGGATTGCTCGAATAATGCCGTGTGGGCTTGCGGATCTGCGCGTGCGACCCGGTCTCCAGCAGTTTGCTCTTCGTCTGGTCGGTGAAACCGGTCATGACGGCCAGCACCACGATCAGGACCGCCACGCCGAGGATCACTCCGATCACGGAGATCAGCGTGATCACGCTGACCGCACTGCGTTTCGGCTTGAAGTACCGCCACGCCAGAAAACATTCCGTCCGAACACTCATTCCGTATGATTTCCAATTCGTTTCGCGGGGACGGGCGCGCCGCCCCCGGGGAGTTGTCAGATAATTCGCCTAATTTGATAAATATATCTCGTTTTCGCGCTTTTTTCAAGCCGCCTTGTTGCCTTTTTCCCGTTCCGGCATTATATTATTTTCACTATGCGGAACTTCATGCAGCACAAACCCGAACTCCTCGCACCCGCCGGAAACGCCTCCTGCGCCCTCGCAGCCTACGACGCCGGCGCGGATGCCGTGTACGCCGGCCTCAAGCGGTTCAACGCCCGCGAACGCACCGGCAACTTCACGCCGGACGAAATGGCCCGGGTGATCCGCTATGCGCACAAAAACGGCCGGAAGTTCTACGTGACGCTGAACACGCTTATCAAGGAGAGCGAGGTCCCGGAAGCAGCGGAAATGCTCGCCGAGCTCGACCGCATGCATCCGGACGCCGTCATCGTGCAGGACCTCGGCGTGGTCGCCATGCTCCGCGACTATTTCCCGCGCCTGACTATCCACGCATCCACGCAGACCGGCATCCACAATACCGCCGGGCTGGCGCTCGCGCACGAGCTCGGCGTGAAGCGCGTGATCCTCGAACGCCAGACGTCGCTCGCCGAACTCGAGGCCATCGCCGCCTCGCATCCGCCGGTCGAGCTCGAAGTCTTCATCCACGGCGCGCTCTGCTGCTGCATCTCCGGTTCCTGCCTTCTCTCCAGCTGGCTCGGCGGCTGGAGCGGCAACCGCGGCAAATGCAAGCAACCGTGCCGCCGCCGCTACCACACGGACCGGGGCAACGGCTTCTACCTCTCCGTGCAGGACCTCTGCACGATGGAGCTGCTGCCGCGCATCGCCGCGACCGGCGTGGCGTCCGTGAAGATCGAGGGGCGTCTGAGACGGTCCGACTATGTGGAGCACGCTGTTTCCGCCTACCGGATGCTGCTTGATGCGACGAGCGAGGAGGAATTCAAATCCCTGCTGCCCGCCGCCCGCGACCGCATGGCGCACACGTTCGGACGCAAGTGGTCGGAGGGGTTCTACACGGCAGCCTCGGCGAAAACGCTCGTCAAGCACGATTCCCTCGGCGCGTCCGGCCAGCTCTGCGGCACGGTCGTCTCCGCGAAGGACGGGTTCGCCGTCATCGACGTTACCAAGCGCATCCACCTCGGCGACGTCCTCCGCATCCAGCCGCGTTCCGGCGACGAAGGCCCCGCGGTCTCGGTCACCTCGCTGACGGTCAACGGCGCCCGCGCGAACCGCGCGCTTCAGGGCGAACGCTGCACGATCCGCCTGGCGGCGGACACGGCGGCCGCACCCGGTTCGATCGTCTACAAGACCGGCGAATCCACTTCGGACTACTCGCGCCGCGTGGCGTCGCTCCCCGCGCCCCGGCCGGAGATCTCGCTTCAACTGCGCCTCGACGCCTCCGGACTCTCCGCAGAGCTCTGCGGCCGCACGTTCCGCAAGGAACTTGAACTTGCCCCCGCTACGGCGCATCCCGTCACGCCGGAAACCCTCGCGGCATCGTTCGAGGGAGAAGGCTCCCCGGATTTCGTTTTCTCGCCCGTCCGCGCCGAAGTCGACGGCGGGTTCTTCCTGCCCGCCAGCGTGCTGAAATCCGTCCGGCGCGAGCTCACAACCTTTGCAGAGGGCATCCCCGCGCAGGAACGCCCCGATCCCGCAGCGGACTCCCTGAAAAGACTCCTCGCCGACTATGAACGAATCCTCCATCCCGCCGGCATCGCCCCCGCCGCCGAGTGTATAATCCTGCCGCGTGGCGTGCGTCCGCCGTCGCCCGGCATGACCGTCATCCGCGAGCTCGCCGACGATCCTTCTCCTCACGAAGAACTCCTCCTGCCGTTCTACATCCCGGAAAAGGCTTTGCCGGAGGCCGCCGCCGCGCTCGAACGCTTCGTGAAGAAAGGCGGGAAGACTGTCCGCGCGACCTCGATCCAGCATTTCACTCTGCTGAAACCGTACCCGGACCTCACGATCCGCACGGGATTCCCTCTGCCCTGCTGCAATTCCTTTGCGGCGCGCGAGCTCGGCCGCCTCGGCGCGTCCTCGGTGCAGGCATGGGTCGAACTCGAACGCGCCGAACTCGAGGCGTTCGCCCGCAAATCGCCGGTCCCCGCCGAACAGTTCATCTTCGGCCGTCCGGTCCTGCTCTCCACGCGCGCCACGATCCAGGTCGACGGCGACATGCAGGACGCCCGCGGCAACGTCTTCCGCGTAGCGCATCGCGGCATCCTTACGCAGATCACGGCGGACAAGGTCATGGGGCTCCCGCGCGTCCGCGGATTCGCCGCGTACCTGACCGACTTGCGGGACGCCCGCGCCGACGAACCCGGCGAAGCGCTCTTCAATTTCGGCTACGAGCTGAAATAAGGAGGACAGGTCTTCCGTTGCAGCAGTGCCCGGCTGCGCCCGGGGAGGCTGCGCCTCCACTGTCGTAGTGCCCGGCTGCGCCCGGGCACAGAAAACAGACCAATTCCCGCAAAGTTTTTTTTTCATAAAAAACGCCCCGAAAACCGTGTTTCCGAGGCAAAAAATGGCAAAAAAAATGGCATCCCCAATGGGATTCGAACCCATGTTACCAGGATGAGAACCTGATGTCCTAGGCCTCTAGACGATGGGGACGCGAAACTCAGCCGGGCTGAGGACGTATCAAAAGGTGGCTGCCCGTCCAGGACTCGAACCTAGACTAAATGAACCAGAATCACTTGTGCTACCATTACACCAACGGGCAGGATGGAGATAAGACAGGAAAATAATATAGCCCCGTTTCCGGAAAATGCAAGACGGAAACATCAAAAAAGGCGAAAAAAGCCCCGAAAAAGGCGAGTATCGGAAAAAGACACACTCAAAAATGGACGGGACGGACTCTCATTTTCAAATCTGCTTCGGCGTCGGTATCGTTTGCCTGTTCGAACGGACAGGGCCGTGTAGCCTTTGCTTCTGTTTTATTGTCCGCACTCCCCTTCGCAATTCCGGAGAAAAGCCGGGATAAAAGCGGACAGACGGAAAAGCGAGGTTGACAATGTGTGCGTCCGCGTGTATATTATATATTCCATTGTTTTTTCTTGAGAAAGGACGCTGCTCAACTATGGAAACGAAACCGAAAAAAACATTCCGCTGCGACATCGCGTTCGACGAGTGCAAGGGCTGTTCCCGCTGCGTCGAGGCGTGTCCTCGTTCCCTCCTCAAACTCGGCGACGCCATCAACATGATGGGCTTTCCCGCCGCCGTCTACGCCGGCGAAGGCTGCATCGGCTGCGGCGCATGCTACTACAGCTGCCCGGAACCCGGCGCGATCACGATCGTCGAGATCACGGAAGACTGAAAGGAGCCACACATCATGAACCGAACCAACCGCGTACTTCTGAAAGGCAACGAGGCGGCCGTGTACGGCGCCCTGCTCGCCGGATGTGAATGCTACTTCGGATATCCGATCACGCCCGCCAGCGAGATCGCGCACGCCTCCGCCCGCCTTTTCCCGGCCATGGGCCGCGTCTTCATCCAGGCCGAATGCGAAATCGCCTCCATCAACATGGTGATGGGCGCCTCCGCGGCCGGCAAACGCGTGATGACCGCGTCCAGCGGCCTCGGCATCAGCCTCAAGCAGGAAGGCGTCTCCTACATCGCCACGGCGGAACTGCCCTGCGTCATCGTCGACGTGATGCGCGGCGGCCCCGGCCTCGGCAACATCTCCCCCGAACAGGCCGACTACAACCAGGTCGTGAAGGGCGGCGGACACGGCGGCTACCGCTGCATCGTGCTCTCCCCCGGCTCCGTACAGGAGATGTGCGACCTGACCATGCTCGCGTTCGACCTGGCGGACAAATACCGCACTCCGGTCTACGTCCTCACCGACGGCATGATCGGCCAGATGATGGAAAAGCTCGAACTGCCGGAACCGAAGCCGCGCCGCATGCCGCCCGACTGGTCGCTCGACCGCGACGTCAGCGCCGACAACTGGATCAGCTCCATCTACATGGATCCGGTCGACCTCGAGGAGACCAACCGCCGCCTCAACCGCAAGTACGACGAGATCCGCGCGACGGAACAGCGCGCCGAAGAGTTCATGATGGACGACGCCGAGTACGCGTTCGTCGCCTACGGCATCGCCTCCCGCATGGCGCGTTCCGCCGTCGACGAGCTCCGCAAGCAGGGCCTGAAGATCGGGCTCATCCGCCCGAAGACCCTCTTCCCGTTCCCCGAGAACGCCCTCCGCAAGGCGGTCGGAAACGGCGTGAAGCAGTTCTTCTCCGTCGAAATGAGCAACGGCCAGATGATCGACGACGTCCGCCTCGCCATTGAGTGCGCCCGCCCCGTCTCCCTCATCAACCGCATGGGCGGCAATGTGCCGACCGTGGAAGAGATCGTGAACCGCACGATGGACGCGGTCAAAGGAGGAAAATGAACATGAGCGAAAAAATCAAACTCGGCCGTCCCGCGGGATTCTTCGACGTCTTCGAACGCCGCCCGGGCGCCATCAAGAAGAATATGCACTACTGCCCCGGCTGCGGGCACGGCGTCCTCCACAAGCTCATCGCGGAGGCCATCGCCGACCTCGGCATCACGCACCGCGTGGTCCTGGCGGCACCCGTCGGCTGCGCGGTCTTCGCCTACTACTATTTCAAATGCCGTTCCATCCAGTGCGCCCACGGCCGCGCGCCCGCCGTCGCGACCGGCCTCACGCGGTCCAACCCGGACGACGTGGTCATCTCCTACCAGGGAGACGGCGACCTGGCATCCATCGGGTTCAACCACATCCTGCAGGCGGCCAACCGCGGCGAGAACATGACCGTGTTCTTCGTGAACAACGCGATCTACGGCATGACCGGCGGCCAGATGGCCCCGACCACGCTGCCCGGCCAGAAGACGCAGACCAGCCCGCTCGGACGCGACGTCCTGGAGACCGGTTACCCGATCCGCGTCTGCGAGATGATCTCGCAGTTCGACGCGCCCGTCTACGTGGAGCGCTGCGCCCTGACCAGCTTCAAGAACATCATGGCCGCGCGCCGCGCCGTCCGCAAGGCACTCCAGAACAGCATGGACAAGAAGGGCTTCTCCCTCGTCGAATTCCTCTCCGGCTGCCCGGTCAACCTGAAGATGAACGCCCATGACATGAGCGAATTCATCGAGACGAAGATGACGAAGTTCTTCCCGCTGGGCGTCTACCTGGACCGCGCCGCGGAGCGCGCCCCGATCGTCCGCGCCGAAATGAACTACGACGCCGACAAGATCAAGGGCCTGCTCTATCCCGAAGAGATCCAAAGCGAGCTCGGCGACTACAAGGTCACCTCGCCCGTCTTCGACAGGGAATGCCGCGTGAAGATCAGCGGCTTCGGCGGACAGGGCGTGCTTTCGCTCGGCTACATCCTCGCAATCCTCGGCAAGCAGCGCAACTTCAACGTCTCCTGGCTCCCGTCCTACGGCCCGGAAATGCGCGGCGGCACCGCCAACTGCTCCGTCGTCTTCTCCAAGTCGCACATCGGCTCGCCCGAGGCCGCGGAGAACTGCGACATGCTCGTCTGCATGAACCAGCCGTCCGTCGAGAAGTTCCTGCCCATCCTGAAGCCCGGCGGAGTCCTCGTCTACGACTCCTCCACGGTCAAGCTCCCCGAAGGCGCGGCCGGGAACCACTACGTCTACGGCCTGCCCGCGTCCGACCTGGCGAACCACCTCGGCGACCTGCGCGCGGCCAACACGGTCATGCTCGGCGCCATCGCGGCCGTCATGGCGGACAATTTCCTGGACGACGCGGACAAGGCAAACCTCGACACCGCCATGATCGAGGCCGTCCGCGAGATGTTCGCGAAGAAGGCGAAAGCCGCCGACATCAACATCGAGGCGTACAGAACCGGCAGGGAAAAGATCGAATTCAAGTCCGTCCCGAACTCCTGAACCATACCCCGAACCACTCCCCACATGACACGATCCCAAGGGATGAAAGCGAGGCGTCCATGAACAGAATCTACTACTTTTCATCGACCGGCAACACCCTGGCTGCCGCACGCGAATTCGCGGAGAAGCTCGGCGACACGGAACTCGTCTCCATCGCCGACCTCGACCGCGCCGAGGAGGTCGACCTCTCCGGGGCGGACACCGTCGGCATCTTCTTCCCCGTATACTGCTTCGGGCTGCCGGGCATCGTCCAGAAATTCATCTCCCGGATCGTGAAGGGGAGCGGGAATTACGTCTATTCGCTCTGTACCTGCGGCGGCATGAAGGGCTCCGCGGCATACATCCTGGAGGCGCTGCTGAAGGAACGCGACATCAAGCTCGCGATCTCGTTCAGCCTTACCATGCCGTCCAACTACATCCCACGCTCCATCCCGCCCACGAAAAACCGCATGGAAAAGCTCTTCGCAAAGGCATCCCGTGACATCGAATGCGCCGTGCGCACCGTGAAGGAACGCAAGACCGAGGAGCTCCTCCACGTCTTCCCGTTCGACGTCTTCGGCGACGCGGTGGCGCAGAAGGCGGTCGCCTTCCTCTCGAACTACGACCGCTATTTCTGGGTCACGGACCAATGCGACGCCTGCGGCCTCTGCGAAAAGGTCTGCCCGGCCTCCAACATCATCATGATGAACGGCATCCCGACCTGGCACGGACACTGCGAACACTGCCTCGGCTGCCTCCAGTGGTGCCCGAAGGAAGCCATCCAGTTCCGCAAGATCACCCTGAAGCGCAAACGCTACCACCACCCGGCAGTCAGCGCCGACGACATGATCCTGAAGATCTGCCGCTGAACAAACGGGGGCCATGCCATGGGCAACGACCTTATTCAGTCCATTATGACGCGCACGAGCATACGCGCGTTTCGCGACAAACCCGTCTCCGATGAGACCGTCGAAACTCTCCTGAAGGCCGCGATGGCCGCACCCTCGGCAAAGAACCAGCAGCCCTGGGCGTTCGTCGTCATCCGCGACCGCGGGCTGCTCGAAAAGCTCGGAAACAGCCTGCCGAACGCGAAAATGACCGCCACGGCGCCCGTCGCCGTCGTGATCTGCGGCACACTGGATAAGGCACTCCCCGGCGAAGCCCGCGAATACTGGATCCAGGATGCCGCCGCCGCAACCGAGAACTTCCTGCTCGCGGTCCATGCTCTTGGGCTCGGTGCGGTCTGGACGGGCGTCCACCCCATTTCCGAACGAATCCGGATCCTCAAGGACGCCCTGCGCCTCCCGGATGGCGTCGAGCCGTTCTGCCTGATCCCGTTCGGCTGGCCCGCCGTTCCCGCCGAGGTAAAAGACAAGTGGGATCCCGCCATCATCCATCACGACGTCTGGTAAAAAACTTCTCTCCTCCTCAGAACGGGACGCGGAACCGCAGTCATGCGTACGCGCCCTGTTTTTTTGCGCCGTTTTCAGCAAAAAAAGAGTTTCTTTGACAAAATTCCGAAACGACGAAAAGAAGAGATGTCTTTATAAGATAAAACCTAAACTATACAAATCGTCAAAGACTTTCTTTTCCTGTTTTTCATAATCGGGTTCTTTTTTCTTTCGTCGTTTTCTCTCTTTTTCTTTCTTTTCATAAGCCTCTATTTTTCAAGATAATCTTTTAAGCAAAAACGTCCGTTTTCATAAATAGCCCATATTTTGTGTTAAAAATTACATTTGACTTTTTTTGATAGCGCTGTATATTAATGAGAGAATTGCGGCGACAAGTCGCAAATCTTTCTCCAATCTCTTAGCATCGTCTGTTCGGATCGTATGGATTGAACTTTTCATGTGTTCCAGACGGACATACACAAAAACGAAGGCGGTCCTATGAAAAAACAATTTCCAGCAGTCACATCCTGTCGCAAACTCCTATTCATCGCAGATCGGATCCGGACCACCTCCGTCGGAGTGTTCGGGCTGGACGGCGACTACTCCTTCGCCCAGTTCCCCATTGTGAAATACTTCCTCGAAAACCCGGATTCGATGCCGCAGATCAAACGTCTCTCGGAGTATTCCGCCTTGAGTTCCGGCGCGATCTCCCAGGCGGTTGACCTGTACGTCGAGGCGAAGATCCTGGAACGCAGGATGATCCCCGAGAACCGCCGCAGCACCGGCGTCATGATGTCGGCAAAAGGCAAGGCGATGCGCAAGGAAACGGTGGCGTTGCTGAACAAGCGGTTCGACGCCTTCGAGTCCTCGGTGGATCCGGGCAAGCTCGCGTCATTCCGCGAGGTGCTCTGCTACCTCTTCCAGGCCAGGACCGGTGCCGAACACCTCGCCGCAAAGCACGCCAGCGACCTCTGCAAGCTCCCGACCGAAATCAGGACCCCGGACAAAGGCGAGACCAGACCGGCCGACCTGCCGTCCTGGCTGCTCCTGATCCATTTCGTCGACGCCCTCCGCTTTTCCGTCATTCATTTCCACTACGCCTCGCGCTCCGGGCGCACCACACTGGGCAAGATCCGCATCCTGAATTATCTTTTCGCGATTCACGGCCGCAAGACTCTCCCGATGATCAAGGATTTCGCGGAGCGTTTCCACCTCCCGTCCGCCGCGGTCACGCAGACCCTGAACGCACTTTATGCGGACGGCCTGGTCAACCGCATCCCCGGCCCGAAGGACCGCCGCGTCACCCTGATCAGCCTCACGGACAAGGGCGAGCATCTTTACCGCGTCTGCACGGCTTCCTACGTAAAATTCATGAAGGAAGTGTTCGAGAAGTTCCCGCAGGACAAGGTCGAAGCCTTCGTCTCGGTCCTGGAGGACATGGCGCAGTTCCTGGCGAAGGAACGCTTCGTCTCGCCGTACGCGACCGCGGCGGAGACGGCTTTCCCTCCGGTCCAGGACGCTGAGATTGCCAGCGATGCCGAGGCGGAAGCAACGGCAATCGAAAACACGCCGCTGAACTGATACGGCACAAATAACGGGTCCCCGCCCGTTCCCTCTGCCTTCATTCGTTTTGCCCGGACACCCCGCAATTCAAGCGGAATCCGGGCACTTTTTTCCTTCCGCCCGGACTTCTCCGTCCGGTTCAGCAGGTGATCCGCAGGAACTCCGTCCGGGCATGAAGCCGGATTTCGGCAGTCCCGGCGGGGATGAATACGCAGTCGCCCTTGAAGAACTGCTGCATGGAGTCGCGGCAGAACAATGTGCCGCAGCCGTTGAGGAACAGGAATATCTCGAACGACGAAGCGGAAACTTGGAAAGATGCCATGTCGCGCCGCTGTTCCGTGTTCACCAGCACGCGTTCCACACGGAAATACCGGCAGCGGCAGAGCAGTTCGGAGGCGGTCCCGCCGGAATACCGCAGCAGGCGCATCGGCTGGCGGGGTTCCGGCATGGCTTCGAGGTTCGCGACGGCCAGTCCTTTTTCAAGGTGAAGCAGGCGCCTGTTTCCGTTCCGGTCGGTGCGGTTGTAGTCGTACAGTCGGTAAGTGAGGTTGGAACTCTGCTGGATCTCGGCGATCAGGCAACCTGCGCCGATGGCGTGGACCGTGCCGGGGGGAATGAAGAAAAGGTCATTTTTGCGGACGGGCATCATCTGAAGGTATTTTTCCACAGTGCCGTCCTCGATGCCCTTGAGGAAAGCATCCCGGCTCACCGTATGGTGCAGGCCGTAGGCGATGCGGGAATCCGGCTCGGCGTCCATCACGTACCACATCTCGGTCTTGCCGTTCTGCCCGGCCTCATGCTCGCGGGCGAACTCGTCGGACGGATGGACCTGGACGGAGAGGTCGCGCCTGGCATCGATCAGCTTCACGAGCACGGGCAGGTCCGTACCGCCATTTCCGTGTTTTCCCAGGTATTCCTGGTGCGCCCGCAGGATTTCGGTCAGGGGCGTTCCGGTCCATTCCCCGCTCGCGGCGATGCTCACGCCATCCGGGTGCGTGGAACATTCCCACGTTTCGGCGACGACGTCGGACGCGATGTGCTTGGCGAAGTCGTCGTTGAGACGCGTTCCGCCCCACAGATAGTCCTTGGACGCCGGAGACAGCAGAATTGGCAGGGGATGGGACAATTCGGGCCTCACAGGTGCGGCAGCTTGAATTTTTTCTTGTCGAGCTTGGAAATCTCCTGCCCGACCTGGACTTCGATCAGCTTCAGCGCGGTGTCCGCGAAGATCGTATGGCGGCAGCCCGCTTCGATCGTGATGACGTCTCCGGCGCGGACTTTCTGCTCCATGCCGTCGACGAGCGTGCGCCCTTCGCCGCTGATGACGGTCCAGATCTCGTCGCGCTTCTCGTGACTGTGGTAGTTCATGGACTGGCCGGGCTTCAGTTCGATCTTGATGGTCAGGCTGTCCTCCTCGACGTTCAGGATCTGGAACGTGCCCCAGGACTTCTCGGCGAACATGATCTGGTTCTCGAACTTGTCGACGATGCTCTTGATGCGCGCCGAGCGGTCCTTGTCCGACACCAGGACCCCTTCGGGCGAGGCCGCGATCACGATGTCGCGGACCCCCATCGCCAGGACCGGCATGGAGAGTTCGTTCAGCACATGCACATTGCTGCACTGTTCGTCGATCACGGCATTGCCGAGCGTATTGCAGGGCATGACCTCCGTGAGGGTGTTCCAGGTGCCGATGTCGCGCCATTCGCCGGAGAACCGCATCACCTGGATGTTCGGCTCCTTCTCGACCACGGCGTAGTCGAAACTGATCTTCGGCAGCGAGGCGTACTGCTGGAAGAGGTCGTGGTAGTCCGTGTAGGAGACCATCTCGTGCGCCTTCCTCAGCACATAGCCGATCCTGTACGCGAACACGCCGCCGTTCCACAGAGCCCCTTGCTCCATGTACTTCAGCGCGGTCTCCATGTCCGGTTTCTCCTTGAACTCGCTCACGCGGCTCAGCTCCGATCTCTCACGCGGAATGATGTAGCCGTATTTTTCGCTCGGATGGAGCGGCTGGATGCCCATCAGCGTCAAGTTCGCCTCCCCCTTCGACGCCTGCTCGCAGAGCTTCTTCAGGAACTCGAAATAATCGTCGTTCACGTATGGGTCGACGGGGCAGACCACGACAGCCTCGTCCTCGGCCGCCCCCTGCACCGTGTGCAGATACTCCGTCGCCAGCACGATCGCCGGGAACGTGTCGCGGCGGCAGGGCTCGACGGAGATGCCGACGCCGTCGCCGAGCTGGTTGTGAAGCGCGGACACCTGCGTTTTCGAGGTCGCGACCGTCACGGAGGAGCCGGGGTCCGCCGCCTTGATCTGACGGTACACGCGCTGCACCATGGACTCCGGCTGCCCGTCCGGCCCGAGGAAAAATTTGATGAACTGTTTCGACCGGACATCGTTGGACAGCGGCCAAAGCCGTTTCCCCGATCCGCCTGAGAGTAAGATGATGTTCATGATAGGATCCGCCGTTGCAAATGAAATGCCGTTTTTACTTCTAATATACAGCTGCTTCCGAATAAAACAAGCACCTGCGTTTTATTTCTCCGAACTTAATGCCTCGCTTCAGCTTGACTTTTCCGCAAAAGCGCTGTATAATACAGGGACGAAACGCTTGCCGGTCCGTAAAACAGACGGCGTTTCCCGGCACGGAAAAACGCATCGCGTCCAGCCCCGAACATCATTCACCAATACCCCCAAGGAACAGCATGAAACACCTCAAACTCTTCGCCTTCGTGGCGGCTTTCGCCGTCCTCTGCGGCTGCGTCGGCATCGGCGCATCCTCCACCGCCTCCACCAGAACGTCCTTCCCCGACAACGCGTTCAAGGAGATCCCGCAGGACTACTTCAGCGTCTGCGAAAAAGGCGGCGTCATCAAGGATTTCAAGTACAAGACGCGCGACAACCAGACCGCCGGCAGCCCCGAATTCGAAAAATCCGGCCTTGTCTACCTGCCCTACGGCTACGATGAGAAGGATGCCTCCACGCGCTACAACGTGCTGTACCTGATGCACGGCGGCGGCGACTCCCCGGCGTGGTATTTCGGCGGCGAAGGGCAGAACACCCGCCTCAAGAACGTGATCGACCACCTGATCGCAAACGGCGAGATGAAGCCCCTCATCATCTGCGCCCTCTCCTACTACACGCAGTACAGCAACGACGCCACCAAGAACTGCATCGACTACCATTACGAGCTTGACAAGGACGTGATCCCCGTCTTCGAAACGCAGTACCACACCTACGCCAAAGACGTCTCGCAGAAGGAACTCGACGCATCCAGATGGCACCGCGCCTTCGGCGGGTTCTCCATGGGCGCCTGCGCCACCTGGTCCGTCTTCGAGCACTGCCTCGGCGAAATGGGCTACTTCATCCCGATGAGCGGCGACTGCTGGGCGATCGGGCGCGGCAAGTCCGTCGAATCCGCCAAGCACCTCGCCGACACGGTCGTCAAAAACGGCAAGACCGCAAAGGACTTCTACATCTACTCCGGCTGCGGACGCAATGACGTTGCAGAGCCGAACATGACCCCGATGATCAACGAGATGAAGAAATATCCCGATATCTTCATCTACTGCGACAACTTCAAGGACGGCAACCTCTACCAGATGGTCTACGAGCGCGGCGGACACGACATCAACTCCGTCATGCGCGTCATGTACAACGGCCTGCCAAAGTTGTTCGACTGACAGTCCTGTCCCAATCGACGGGGATTCAAAAACGGATCCCGCGCCAATGCAAATTAATTGGCACATTTTATCAAAAGCAACAATGCCCGTATCCCTCTCCCGGATACGGACAATATTTTATTGTTTTTGCAATCATTCATCTTATTTGATTTCAGAATACCCGGTCCGCTCACAAAAGATGCAAGATTCTCTTAAAAATCATTTGTGCTTTTGCATCCAAGATGCTATATTATGGCATTCCTCGCAGTTTTTCCGAAGCAACAACACCGGAGGTTCATCATGGCCAGCTTGAAAGATATTGCCGAACGCGCAGGAGTCAACATCGCAACCGTTTCCCGTTTCTTCAATAACCGCAACCTCGTCAAAGCCTCGACCGCCGAACGGATCGACGCCATCGTGAAGGAGGTCGGCTACCAGCAGCGCGCCCGGCGCCAGGGCCCCCGCACCCCCGACCGCGTCGGCATCCGCCATTTCCGCGTCATGGTCGTGGGCAACTCGATCGCATCCATCGAGCGCTATTTCCACTGGGGCCTCATGTCCCGCTTCATCGCCGCCGTGTTCAACGAGCTCCAGAAGCTCGACATCTCCATGGAGATCTGCATCGTCGGCGAGGACGGCACGATCCCGGAACGCCTGAACCCGGATTACTGCGACGGCGTGATCCTCTGCAGCGAACCCGTCAACAGCGCAGTGCGCGAAAAGCTCCATCAGCGCCTGCAGTCCATTTCCACGGTCAACACCTTCTTCAACGCCGACAGCGAGACCAACCACTTCGACATCATCAAGTTCGACATGCGCGAGGTCGCCCACATCTCCACGCGTTATTTCTCCGAACACGGCGTGAAGGAAATCGCAATCTTCCCGCAGTACCTCAAAAGCCGGTTCAAGCATAAGGAGCTCACCGAATCCTTCCGGTCCGGGTGTGACCGCGTCGGCATCCGCTGGACCGACTTTGCGGACGCTGTGGAGAAGTGCATCCCGATGAACGAATACTACAGGAAGATCACGGACGAGTTCCTCCGGCTCAGGACTGCCACCGGCATGGCGTTCATCACCAGTGCCGACATGCTGGGCGTTCTGAACGAGCTCCGGGCACGCGGGATCGACTTCACGAAGTACGAGTACATCGCCGCATTCGCCAGCGAACACACGCTCCGCTTCTTCGAAAAGGTCCCGCCGTTCATCGACCTCAAGCACGAGGAACTCGGCGTCATGACCGCGAAACGCCTCCTCGACAGGATTCATTCGTTCAACCGCCTCCCGCGCACCGACATCGTCATCGTGCCCGAACTCAGGCAGCTCGACTGACCCGGACCGGAAAAGCGCAGGGCATCCATTCGTCTCCGCAGAATCCGAATCCATCCCGGTTTCACGGCGGCTCCGCTTCACGGCGGGGCCGCTTTTTTCGGCACATATGCCGGAGTGTGCAAATAGTCTATGCTTTTGAGCAAAAAAGCGATAGTTTTTTTCTTTCTCCGTGATATTGTATTAGCAGAAATCAAAACAAGGCGGACGCAACGTCCCGCCGGAAAGAATCCCCCACCTCAAAGCACCACGGAGGCCCAGCATGCAAACCGGAATCAGCACCGATCGTCCCGTCCTCACACAGTCCGCGACCCGCGCCCGCATCGACCTGTGCGGCGCCTGGCGGCTTCAGGTCAACACTTCCGCCGAACGCCCCGACGAGTCCGGCGTCTGGGAGGGTTTCGAGGTGCCCGGCTGGAGGAGCGCCGTCCGCAAGGACGTGCCGTATTTCCTTTGGTTCCGGCGGGAACTCGAAATCCCGGCGGGATGGCAGGGCAAACGCATCGTGCTGAACCTGCGCGGCGCAAGAAACACCCCGAAAGTCTTCCTCGACGGACAATGCGCCGGCAGCAGGTTCGACGGATGGACGCCGTTCGAACTCGACATCACGGAATTCGTCCGTCCCGGCGGAACCCACACGCTCGACCTGTGCTGCGGTGACCGGAGCGCGGTCGAGGACCTCACGAAAAGCCCGGACGAAATCGCCCACACGATCGCCCCGGTCGGCGGCTACCACGACAACTGCGGCCCCTTCCTGCCCGTTTATCTGGACGCATACGGACCGCTTCATTTGGAGGACTCCCGCCTCGCGATCGTCACTTCCGTGCGGGAGATGGCCCTGACCGTGACGGGCGCGGTCGTCCACAGCGCGGGCGCGCTGCCGGATGCGTCCGAGCTCAGGATCGAATGCACCGTGCTGGACGGGGACGATTCCGTGCTGACATTCGGCGGAACTCCTCAGTTCGGGGATATCAAACTCTCGGACGAACCGGACGACGCGGCGTTCGATCCCGGCGCATGGCGGTTCCTCGCGGCGTTCCCGGGTGCGAAACTCTGGACGCCCGAAACGCCGAACCTGTACCGGCTCAGGATCCGCCTGTACCGCGGCGATGCCCTCTGCGACGAGTCCTTCACGCGCTTCGGGTTCCGCGAGGTCTGGAGCGAGGGGCCGGATTTCTACCTGAACGGGGTGAAGCGGCGTCTGCTCGCGTCGAGCACATGGCCCGCCTACGGATACATCCCGCGCGACGAGGTCTTCCGCCGGGTCCGCCGGTGGAAGGACGACGGCGTGCTCGCGTTCCGGTTCCACAACCAGCCGTGGCAGGAGGACTATCTCGACGCATGCGACGAGATCGGCGTCATGACCATCGACGAATCGCCCGTGTACACCGACGGCAACGCGATGTACGCGTACAACGAGGATATCTTCTGGAACAACTTCGCCGATGTGCTGCGCGGCATGATCCGGCGCGACCGCAACCACGCCTCGCTCGTGATGTGGAGCGTGGGCAACGAGATCCTGTTCATGGGCTCGGTCAAATTCTGCCCCGACCTCAACCGCCGCCTCGGCGAAATGGGCACGCTCACGAAGCGCTTCGACCCGACCCGCCTTACGATGTTCGAGGCCGACCGCGACCCGGACGGCAAGTACGACATGATCGGGCTGCACTACCCGCACGAAATGCCTGCGCTGTACGCCTATCCCGACGCCGCAGAATGGCTCGGCCGCCGCATCGAGGCGGAGGCCGCGGGCGGCATGCTCGGAAAACAGTCGGAGACGTTCTTCTGGGACCGCAGGAAGCCGCTGTACATCGGCGAATACCTCTGGTGCCCGCAGACCGATTACTCCGTCGGATCCATCTGGTTCGGCGAGGAAGTCTACCTCAGCCGACAGAAATGCAACCACGAAGCCAAGCTCCTCGGGTGGATCGACCAGACGGAGGCGTTCCGCATGGCGGGCGTCACCGGCATGTGCCCGTGGACGGCCTACGGATTCGGCGGCACGCCCGTGCCCGGCGCGGCCGAGGCGGAAAAAATCTTCTACCGCAGGATCGCCTGTTTTCGGCGGGACCGTGCGTGCCGCGTCTTCGCAGGTACGCGGAAAGACGTCGCATTCGACGTGCTCAACGATTCGCCGGAGACGCAGGCTCTGGAGCTGACGGTCGCCGTCGACGGCATGGACGCGGATTCCGTGAAGCTTACGCTCGAACCGGGCGGCGCGCGAACGGTCTCGCTCGGATTCACGGCGAAGGCGGCGTCCGGCGCGGAATTCCCCGGATACGTGACGTCCACGCTCGAATTCCGCCTGGCCGCCAACGGAACCGAAGTCCAGCGGGAGAGTTTCCAGTACAAGATCTATCCCGTCCCGGCGAAGGAAAATGCCGGAAACACGCTCGTTTACCGGGCGCCGGGCGACCTTGATTTCGCCGCGCTCGATCCTGCTGAAACCGTCGTCGTCATCGCGGAGAACGTGCTCGGGACGCCCGAAAGGCCGGCGCCGTTTGACGCGGACGGATTCCGCCGCTTCCTGACGGCCGGCGGCCGCGCGCTCGTCCTGGCGCAGGAAACGCTTGACCCGCTCGGACTCGGCGTGAACCTCAAGGACCACCCGTCCACCATGGCATTCCCGCTCGCGACGGACCATCCCCTGCTGGCGGGGCTCGAACCCGCCGACTTCAAGTGGTGGGCGGACGGACATTACATCTCCCGCCGTGAGATCGTGCGCGAAGGCCGCAACGGCCTGGAGGCATTCCTCGTGACGGGCGGATTCAGCGCGCTCGCTCAGACGCCGTTCGCCGACCTGCCGTTCGGCGACGGGCATGCCGTCCTGATGCAGCTGCTGGCCGGAAGCAAGCGCCGTGCCGAACCCGCCGCGGAGATCCTCTGCCGGAACGCCGTTTCCTATTTGAATTCCCTCCCGCGCAAACATTCCGTCCCGGCCCGCGTGCTCGCCTCGGATCCGGCCGTCCTCCGCGTCGTGCGGACCATCGGGCTGGACGATTCCGGAGCAGCCGGTGCGCGGTTCATCGCGGCCGACGGCGACTGTCCCGGGCTGGACATGACTCCGGACCAGCTCGCCGCCTGGATCCGCGACGGCGGCGTCTTCTGCTGGCACATGCCGGACGAACAGACGTTCGAACGTCTGAAACACGCCATCGGGGCGGACGGGATCGCCTGCGTGAGGGAAGACTGCTCCGGCGTCATCTCCGACCGGCGGTCACCCCTGCTGTTCGGCGTCTCGCAGGAAGACGTCACGCACTGCCGCATCTACGACTGGGACAGCAAGCTCGACATCCAGTCGGACGCCGCCTCCATGCGATTCGTGCCGGAGTCGTTCGCTCAACCCGGCCCTGTGCCGGGTGCAGTCAAGCTCGAAGGCGGTCCCGTCCCGATGAAGACGCCGCCGGTCGGCATGCCCGGATTCGTGGACCCCGCGCCGCACTCGGTCTTCACCGCCACGCGCGAAAAAGCCGGGGTCGTCTGCCTGGCCATCCGGCTCGACGCACCCGAAGCTCTGCCGGACATCGTCGACATGGGCGTCAACGGCGGCCACTACGTTTTCAAGTTCGCGGAAAAGCCGCTCTGCCGCATCGCGGTCGGCGACATGGAGCAGGTCTGGTTCACCCCGGACAGCCCCGGCGAATACCGCACCATCATCCATCTCCCCGCGGGAGCCTCGCAGATCGACGTTCGGGGTGCGGGCAGGGCCGGAGTCGGCGCAGGCGCGTTCGCGGAGGCGTACCTTTCCGAGGCGGAATATCCCGCCGGAGTCGAAGTCCCCGTCGTGCCCGGTTCGCTCGTGAGCTGGAAGCTCGGCGACGGACGCGTGGTGCTGGACGGCTCGAACTGGACTTGTGACCGCGACGGGAACGGCGCGCGCGGGGAGCGTTATCTGAGCGGGCTGCTCCGCAACCTGGGCGCCGGATTCCGCACGGAACGCCGGGATGCGGGCGACGCCGACGACCCGGACAACCTGATCTCCGCGACGCGCATCGCAGGCGGGATCGTGCAGGTGCTCTCCGACAACACGCTCGTCGTGCTGGAAACGGACTTCGAGACGCCGCAGTCGGGGCTCCACGTTGTTCATATCGACGCCGTGTGCTACCCCTACCAGCGCATCTACTCCGAGGTCAGGATCGAGATCGACGGCAAACCCGTCGCCGCCCGTGAGATCGCATCCGACGTCACCGCGGGCTACGACCTGGCGGAGATCCTGCTCGACGCCGGTGCACACCGTGTCCGCATGACCTACGGCAATGACGGATTCGGGGACGGCGGCGACCGCGCGCTCTTCATCCGCAAGCTGAAGGTCCTGCCGAAATAAAAACAGTTCGGTCCGATCCGCCCCGCCGATGCTGTCACACCGCCGGGAACATCCACCGCCGTTTCCGCATCATCTGCGAACGGCGGTTTTTTACGTTTTCTTTTTGTTTTTTCGCGTTTTTTTTGAAATAACGCATTTAATCTATGAAAAAAAACAAAAAGTGCATTGATTTGTTTCGTGTCGTATTGTATAGTTTAAACGAAAAAATGTAGTCTTCCGCACGGTTCCGCTTTTTTGCATGGACCGGGCGGACCGGCCGCACGTGATTCCGAACCCAAAGCTCAAGGAGCCAGTTCATGAAAAAACAAACAGCAGTTTCCCCCGCAAAGAAGAATGAACCCCGCATCATCGAATCCGACCTCACGCAGCTCAAGGGGCCGCGTTCCATGGTCTGGAGCGACTGCGTCGGCGCAGGACGGATCGGCGAAGGCCTCCGCGATTCCTGGCGCAAGCAGCTGGAACACTGCCACAAGGAATTCGGATTCCGCTACCTCCGGGCGCACGGCCTGCTCCACGACGAAATGCGCGTGTACACCGAGGACAAGAACGGCAAGCCCGTCTATAATTTCATGTACATCGACGACGTGTACGATTTTCTGCTCTCCATCGGCATGAAGCCCTTCGTCGAGCTCGGATTCATGCCCGAAAAGCTGGCGTCCGTCCCGTCCGCCGACACGAAACCCGGCGACGCCACCGTCTTCTGGTGGAAAGCGAACGTGACCCCGCCCGCGAAATACGAGAAATGGGACGCCCTTATCAGGACGCTCGTCCAGCACTGGACCGACCGCTACGGAGCGGACGAACTCAAGACCTGGCGTTTCGAAGTCTGGAACGAGCCGAACCTCAACATCTTCTGGCGCCTCTCCGATGAAAAGCGCCTCCCCGAATACCTGAAACTCTACGAACACACCGCCAAAGCCGTGAAGTCCGTCAACAAGGACTACCCCGTCGGCGGCCCCTCCGGCGCAGGGCCCGTCTTCATCGAGGAGCTCATCGACTACTGCAACAAGAAGAAACTCCCCCTCGACTTCATCACCTACCACACCTACGGCCTCGGCGACGGCCCCAGCGGACTCGACCAGTTCGGCAACCGCAAGCTCTTCCTGCATCCCAGCCTCCACTATGTCTGCGACATGGCGAACCAGCCGCTGCCCGCCATTGTGAAGAAAGCAAAGAAGAAACTCCCCGTCTACATCACCGAGTGGAATTCCTCCTACTCGCCCGTCGACCCGGTCCACGATTCCTTCTTCGCCGGCCCGTTCATTCTGGAACAGCTCCGCAACACCGAGGCGCTGGACTCCATGAGCTTCTGGACCTTCACGGACATCTTCGAGGAGAACGGACCCGCGCCGCGTCCGTTCCACGGCGGGTTCGGCCTCATGTCCTACCAGGGCATTCCGAAGGCCGCCTACTGGGCGTACAAATATCTCTCCCTCCTCGGAAGCACCGAGGTCGTCTCCTCCGACAAATCCTCCTACGTCTGCCGCGATGAAAAGGGCGGCGTCCAGGTCCTCTTCTGGGATCTCACCCATCCCACCGACGGCGGCAAGGTCAGCAACCAGGACTTCTTCTTCAAGACCGTCCCCGCCACCGCAAACGGCGAGGCGTCCGTCGTGCTGCATCACCTCCCCGCCGGCGAATACGACATCAAGGTCTTCATGATCGGCCACCAGCAGAACGACCCGTACACCCTGTGGCTGAACGCCGGCGCGCCCGCCGACCTCACCCGCGAGGACGTGGAGGAACTGAAGAAGAACTCCGCCATGGAACCTGTGTTCCAGGCCGACATGAACGTTCAGGATATGGTCACGCTCACGATGCCGATCCAGACGAACAGCGTGTATTTCATCACCCTCACGCCGAAAAAACTCCTTCCCGTGAAGCCCGCGCCCGCAAAGGCCACTGAGCCTGCGAAGAAAGCGGAAGCAAAAGCTCCGGCAAAGCCCGCGCCCGCAAAGGCCACTGAGCCTGCGAAGAAAGCGGAAGCAAAAGCTCCGGCAAAGCCCGCGCCCGCAAAGGCCGCTGAGCCTGCGAAGAAAGCGGAAGCAAAAGCTCCGGCAAAGCCCGCGCCCGCGAAGGCCGCTGAGCCTGTAAAGAAAGCGGAAGCAAAAGCTCCGGCAAAGCCCGCGCCCGCGAAGGCCGCTGAGCCTGTAAAGAAAGCGGAAGCAAAAGCTCCGGCAAAGCCCGCCGCCAAGCCCGCAGCGCCCGCCAAGTCCGCAGCGCCCGCGAAAAAGGCGGAGGCAAAAGCTCCGGCAAAGCCCGCTGCGAAGCCCGCGCCTGCCAAAGCTGTCGCACCTGCCAAGAAGGCTCCGGCGAAACCCGCTGCGAAGCCTGTGCCCGCCAAGGCCGCTGCGCCTGCGAAGAAGGCTCCGGCGAAACCCGCCGCGAAGCCTGCGCCTGCCAAGGCTGCTGTGCCTGCGAAGAAGGCTCCGGCGAAACCCGCCGCGAAACCTGCGCCTGCCAAGGCTGCCGCGCCTGCGAAGAAGGCTCCGGCGAAACCCGCCGCGAAACCTGCGCCTGCCAAGGCTGCCGCGCCTGCGAAGAAGGCTCCGGCGAAACCCGCCGCGAAGCCTGCGCCCGCCAAGGCTGCCGCGCCTGCCAAGAAGGCTCCGGCGAAACCCGCCGCGAAGAAAAAATAAGCGGAACGTTTTTTAACGCTTCAGCCCGGCATTGGGATCAGCATCCAATGCCGGGCGAATTTGTTTTATTCTCGAAAATACTGCATGTAGGATAACAAAAAGTTTATGTTTATTGATAAAAAATACATACTATCGGTCAAAAATGATATTTAAATTTCGTTTTGATGTGCTATAGTAATAGAGTTAAATCAGCCTCAACCGGGGGCTGGCCTCGCAATTTTAACCGGACTGTTTTTTCTTTTTACAGTCCTATAAGGAGTTATACAAATGGAATTCAACCAGTACTGCGTCACCCGCCGTTCAATGCCCTTCTGGTGCGTTGGCAACCCGCTGTCCGACCCGTTCGGAGGCTCCGTCCTTGACAAGATCAGCTCGATCGAAGTCGCAAACATCCTCGCCTGGGCAGCCGGCGAAGGCCTCATCGAAGCCACCAGCGCCCATGACGACGACCTTGTGCCGTGGGATCCCGCGAATCCGGACGACGACCTGGACCCGAACAGTGAAACCAGCAAGATCCTCCGTGAGATCAAGGCGATCCTCGACGGCGCCGGCATCAAGTTCAACACGATGACCTGCAGCCTCCACGGCAACAAGATCTTCCGCGACGGCGGCCTCTGCAATCCTGATCCCGAACTCCGCAAGCTCGCGGCGAAGAAGGTCGAACGCACCCTCCGCATCGGCCAGTTCCTCGGCGCCGATTACTACACCTACTGGGTCGCCCGCGACGGTTTCGAAGTCCCCGCGATCACGAAGTGGAACGATGTCTACACGTGGCTGGCCGACGGCCTCAATCATGTGACCGACTATATTGATGAAAAAGGCATGACGAACTACAAGGGCGCCACGGTCGAGCCGAAGCCGAACGAGCCCCGCGGCCAGATGTTCCTCCCCACCAGCGGCCATGCCGTCGGTTTCATCTATGGCAAGCTCAAAAAGCCGGATTTCTGGGGCGTCAATCCCGAGCTGCTCCAGCATGAGAGCATGGCGCTGCTGAACTCCGTCATGACGGTCAGCTACCTCTGCAGCATGGGCAAGCTCAAATTCCTGCATTTCGGCAGCCAGATCAAGGCGCAGTTCGACAATGACTTCCCGCCGCTGATCGGACCGGAAGGGCTGAAGGAAACCGTCTTCATGTTCAACGCGCTCCAGCAGATGGGCTGGAAGGGCATCGTGGAATTCGACTGCCACATGCTCCGCGCCGAAGGCGACCTCAACGCCCAGATCGAGTGCCGCAAGCAGTTCATCCGCGACAGCGTCCGCGCGCTCTCCATCGCCATCACGCTCGCTGCCCGCATCAAGCCTGCCGACAAGCCCGCCTCCCAGAGCGCCGGCGACCTCGACAGCATCATGCAGCTCTGCGGTCTCGACAACGTTCAGGTGAAACGGTAACACGGGCTGGAGGAATTGCAATGGTCATGATGCCGGCGGCGTCATGACCGTACCATTGAGGAGTTATCAATGAGAAACATCTATCCATTCGGAAAAGCCCCGTTTGTCATTCTGATCATTGCAATCGTCTCCGGTGTGGTATTTGGCTGGATGAGACTGCGCGAGAACGACAGCAGGCCCGACCTGATTCTGGCCATCCAGGCTGAGATCCACGTCAAGCCCTATCAGAAGGCCATCGCCCAGTTCAACAAGGAAAACTTCGTCATCGACGAAAAGACCGGCGAACGCCGCAACGCGCGCGTCGTACTCCAGCGCGTCCAGAAGGAAGTGCTGATGAGCCGTCTCCAGTCCGCCATGCAGACCGGATGCGACGTCCCGGACGTGGTCGAGATCCTCGAAGGCACCATCGGCTACTTCACCCGCGGCCCGCTCGAGAACGTCGGATTCGTCGACCTCACGGAACGCCTCCGCGAAGACGGCCTGCTGGACCCGAAGAACATGGTCCAGACCCGTTATCCGCTCTGGTCCAGCCGCGAGCACATCTTCGCCATCCCGCACGACGTGCACCCCACCTGCCTCTGCTACCGCGTCGACCTGATCCAGGAACTCGGCATTGACGTCACGAAGCTGAAGACGTGGGACGACTTCGTGAAGGAAGGCCAGCGCATCACCATCCCGCAGAAGCGGTACATGATCGACATGGCCGACGACAGTATGATCGCCCTGATCATCCTGATCTCCCAGCGCGGGTTCGACCTCTTCGACGCCTTCGGCAACGTCGCGTTCGACAAGCCCGAAGTGGCAGAAGTGATCGCCTGGTTCGTCCACCAGACCAGCGGCAAGACGCGCATCTCGTTCCCCGCGGGCGACGGACAGAACTTCTATCAGGCCATGAACGAAGGCCTCGACCTCTTCTTCCTCACGCCCGACTGGCGCACCGCCCAGTTCCAGCTGGACAACCCGCGCCAGAAAGGCAACCTGGCCCTGATGCCTCTGCCCTACTGGGCGGATGAGAACGGCGACCCCCTGCCCGGCAGCTACCGGACCGGCACCTGGGGCGGCTCCGGCCTCGCCATCACCAAGCACTGCAAGAACCAGGACCTCGCCTGGAAGTTCGCGAAATACCTTTATACGAAGGTCGAGGACCTCGGCGAACGCTTCGCGCTTACGAACATCCTCCCCCCGATCAGGGCATCCTGGGAACTCCCCGAGTTCAAGCAGAAGAGCGAATTCTACAAGCACATGTTCCACGACGAGGCGACCGGCGAACTGAAAGCCGATTTCGTCTCCATCGGCGAGATCTACGGCTCCCAGGCCGACTTCACGCCGCCGCGCTATGTCACGGCCTACACGACCCAGGCCGAGACGCAGCTGCTCAACGTCTACTACGCTGCCCGCGACCATTATGTGAAGCACGGCGATGAAGGCATGATGGAACTGATCAACAAGAAGCTCAAGGAGAATGCCGACTACGTCCGCAGTCTCGTGGCGCGCAACGTCTTCCTCACCCGTGATGCCGAAAAGGCCGCGGCGGCCAAGGCCAATGCCGAAGCCGGAACCAAGAGTGAACAGGAGCAATAACAGAAATGTCTGCCAACGTCAAAAAATCAAAAGGCGGTCCCGACCGCCATCCCCTGGCGCCATGGATGTTCCTTGCGCCCTACCTCGTCTATGCGGCGGTGTTCTTCGCATACCCGCTGCTCTACGCCGGCTGGCTCGCGTTCCACCAGACCGACGGCCCCCAGGCCTCCGTGTTCGTCGGGCTCGGCAACTTCAAGTTCGTCTTCACCGATCCGATGTTCTACAAGGCGCTGTCCAACACCACGATCTACGCCATCGCGTCCATCTGCATCCAGCTGCCCATCGCGCTGGGGCTGGCCATGCTGCTGAACAACAGCAACAGCCGCATGAAAGGCGCGTTCCGTCTGATGATCTTCAGTCCGAACCTCGTCGGCCAGATCTTCGTCGGCGTCATGTTCGCCGTGATCTTCACCCCGCACTACGGCCTCTTCAACAAGGGCCTGAACGCCCTCATCGGCTGGGGCCTCGAAGAACAGTGGCTGCAGAATCCCGATCTGCTGCTGCCCGCCCTCATCATCATCTCCCTGTGGATGTACGTGGGCTACAACATGATCTACTTCCTCGCCGGCCTTCAGTCGGTCGACAAGCAGCTGATCGAGGCGGCGCAGATCGACGGAGCGAACGCCTGGCAGACCTTCCTGCACATCACGCTCCCGCAGATCAAGCCGATCGCGATCTTCGTGGTCATCATGAGCACGATCGGGTCCTACCAGCTCTTCGAACTCCCGTTCGCCTTGATGAAAGGCCAGGGGTTCGGTCCGGACAACGCCGCACTTACCATCGTCGGCTACCTCTACGACTGGGGCTTCAATGTGGGTGACCTGGGCACCGCGGCCGCCATCGGCTGGGTCCTCGCCGTCATCATCTTCACCATCAGTATTTTCCAAATCAAAGTCACACGCGCATACGACGTGGACTGACGGAATAGGAGACACATACAATGCATACTGTACATTGGGTATTGATTCTCGCGGCCGTCATCTACGTCGCACTTCGCCTGATCCCGGGCAAGGGCTGGAAGATCGCCCCCGCCTATCTTCGCGTCGTTCTGCTCGCCATCGCCGCCTTCCTCACGCTGACGCCGTTCATCTGGCTCATCTGCAGCGCGTTCAAGGACAAGACGATCATGATGCAGTACACGTTCCTGCCGCCGGTCTCCGACTGGTTCAACGGTTCGTTGAACCTGGAGAATTTCCGCCGCCTGCTCACGGAGGTCTACAACTCCCCGCAGGGACCGGTCTATTTCTGGCAGTACATCGTGAACTCGATCTTCCTCTCCTGCACCATCACCTCCATCAATATCCTGTTCTCGTCGATGGCGGGTTATGCGCTGGCGAAGTACCGCTTCCGCGGCAGGAACGTCATCGCGTTCGTCATGATCGGCTCCATGATGTTCCCGAGCATGCTCTTCCTGGCGCCTCTCTTCGAGATGATCTACAAGTTCGGCTGGATGGACTCCTATCTCGCCCTGATCGTCCCCGGCGCCATCACCGTGTTCGGCATCTTCCTCTTCCGCCAGGCCATGGTCGGCGTGCCGAACAGCCTGCTCGAATCCGCCCGCGTCGACGGCGCCAGCGAATTCCGCATCTACTGGGAGATCACGCTCCCGCTCGTGCGTCCGGTGACCGCGGCTTACTGCCTCATCACCTTCCTCGCCACCTGGAACGCCTTCCTCCAGCCGCAGATCTTCGTGCAGACGCAGTCCAAGCTGCCGCTGCCGGTCGTGCTGAACCAGTATATCGGCCTGTACGTGCAGGAATACGGCATCTTCCTCGCCGGCACGCTGCTCGCCATCATCCCGCCCGCGATCCTCTTCTTCATCCTGCAGAAGGAATTCGTGGCCGGCCTGACCAGCGGCGCGACGAAGGGCTGATCCTCCGCGTCTCATACGCAAAGCGCAATTCAGGACGCACCGGGTTTCCGGTGCGTCCTTTTTCACGGGCATGTTTCCGGTTCATTTCCCCGCCGGCTTGCCCATGCCGAGCGCCTCGCGGCTCGCGTCGATGTCCTCCTTGATCTGGCGGAACTCGTATTCGTGTTCGACTTCGTCCTCCAGGATCTCGAGGATAATGCGTGCCGTCACCGGATCGCGGTCGCCGATCATCTTCAGGATCCGGTTGTAGACCGCGATCGCGCAACGTTCGGACGCGATGGACTGGCACATGATCCGGTAGCCGCACGGGTCGGACGGCGCCACGAAAGCGCAGTTGCAGTTCTCCATGATCTCCTGCGGCGTGAGCGGGATCTCACCGCAGAGCGTCTGGATGCGGTCCGCGAGCATTCGGGCGTGTCCCAGCTCCTCGTTGGCGTGCTCCATCAGTTCGCAGGACATATCCGGGCGCATGACGCCCTTCACGACCTGGGCCGCCGTCCAGTACTGGAGGAATGCGAGCCATTCGTCGCAGTAGGCGCGCCTCAGCTGGTGCAGGACCTCATCGCAGGTCTTCCGGTCCATGCCCATCCCTTTGCAGCAGGCGTTTTCGGAATCGGTGCAGTTCTGTTTTTCATTGGTGTTCATCGTTACCCCCTTTGTTTTGGATGAATTGCAGCAGCGGGCCCTTCCCGGTCCGCGCCGGAGGATAACGATACACCCTCGCAACGGAAAAATCAAGCCGTCCCGATGGAAAAAAAGTTGCAAAATAAGCTCAAAGAAGTCCGCATCCGACTTCTTTCCGCCTCATTTTCCGCCGCGTTTTCGCCATGTTCCCGAGTATCGGGTCGACCTCGGGAACGTAACACTCACGGCATATTCCCACCTTCCCCCGGAAGCATTGTCCCCATGCACATTCACTCTCCCGGCCGCAAAAAAACGGAAAAATATCCGCCAAGACAGGCATATCCGGCTTGAATCCCGATTGTTTCCGGGTTATATTGCTGCTTGAGATTTCACCGGGCGGACGGCTCCTCGTTCCCGCCTCGGATCCGCACAAAACAATCCGTACACCCCAATACCATACCGGACACGACCTATGAAATCTGCTGAAGTCATCGTTTTCATCCTCTACCTGCTCTGCATGCTCGGAATCGGCATTTTCTTCTTCATCAAGGACCGGAAGGGCGGCGAAAAGACGTTCTTCCTGGGCGACCGGAAGATGGGCGCATGGGTCGGGGCGCTGTCCGCGGGCGCGTCGGACATGAGCGCATGGGTGCTGATGGGGCTTCCGACTTCGGTCTACGCGTTCGGACTGGGCAAGATCTGGATCCCGGTCGGGCTGGTGGCGGGCTACACTGCCAGCTGGCTGCTCGAGGCGCCGCGCCTGCGGCGGTTCTCCATCGTGTCCGGGGACGCGATCACGATCCCGCAGTACCTTTCGAACCGCTTCCTTGCAAAATCGAAGGCGCTGCAGGTGATCTGCGCCGTGGTGTTCCTGCTGGCGTACACGGTCTACGCGGCGTCCAGCATCAAGGCGTGCGGCACGCTGTTCCACAAGGTCATCGGCATGGACCCGATGACGGCGATGTACCTGGCGGTCTTCATCATCGTAGGGTATACGTTCATGGGCGGGTTCTCCGCCGTCTGCTGGACCGACTTCTTCCAGGGGATGCTCATCCTCGGCGCGATGCTGTTCGCGCCTGTCTTCGCGCTCTTCGTGCTGGAGTTCTCCGGCGAAGCCATCGACCCCGCGAGCCATTTCTGGAACCCCGCCGCGGACTGGCGCGACATCGTGTCCGGGCTGGCATGGGGACTCGGCTATTTCGGGATGCCCCACATCATCATCCGGTTCATGTCGATCTCGTCGCAGAAGACGCTGAAGCGGTCCGCATGGATCGGCATCGCGTGGACGCTCCTCATCCTGACCTTCGCGGCGCTGATCGGCATCATCGGGCGCCTGGACTTCGGGATGGACGCCGACATGGCGAAGAACGAGCTTGTCTTCGTGCAGATGGTCCGCAGGATCTTCCCCGGCGTAATCTCCGGCATCCTGCTTTCGGCGGTGCTCGCGGCATCCATGAGCACGGCGGACAGCCAGCTGCTTTCCGCCTCGTCCTCGCTCGCCAGCGACGTCTACAAGCCGATCGTCCGCAAGAACCGCGCCTCCGACCGCGAGCTGATGTGGGTCGGGCGGTTCGTGGTGCTCGCCGTGGCCCTTGTGGCGCTCGTGATCGCCGCCAATCCGAATTCCGGCTCCATCATGGGGCTGGTGGAAAATGCCTGGGGCCTCTTCGGCGCGGCGTTCGGCCCGACGATCCTCCTGTCGCTCTTCTGGCGCAAGTTCAATTTCGCGGGCGCCGTGGCCGGCATCCTGGTCGGCGCGGGCGTCGACATCTGCTGGATCATTTTCCTGAAGGACACTGGCGTCTACGAGATCCTGCCCGGATTTGCCGCCGGGGCCGTTGCCGCGTTCGCCGCGGCGAAGATCGCAGGTCCGCCGTCCGAAGCCGTCCTGAAGCAGTACGACGCCGCCGTCGCCTACGACGACTGACACACTCCCTCCCGCACGGACAGCGCCCGGCTTTCCCCAGGCATGGCAAAGCGGCACAAGACCCGGCGCAGCGGTCAACTTCGACGGATTTGCCAGGATCTACTCCGGCAGCAACGCAAAGGACATCGCGGAGAACGGCGGATAATATCTGCGACAACGTGACTCTTCCCGCTGTCAGGAAATGATCCCGGTCTCAATGAGATTCCGGAGCTCTGTCTCGATGATCTTATACTGAGCCTGGTACTTGGCCTTTTCGTCCTGGGACCGAGTTGTTTCGATCAATACGGCAAAAGTCCCCAGGATGGAAAGCCGTTCCTCTACCTTCTGAAGATATTCATCCGGGATCATGGGAACGGTTATTGTTTTTCCCGTCGGTTCCAAACGGCATTCGGCAACATTCGATCCTGACTTGAAAAGATCGAACAGGTCTCCAACGCGACGTATCATTTCTCCGGGACAAAACATGTTTTCGACCGCCATAGCCGGATTGAAATGACGTGAAACCCACTCGTCCTCCTTTTTTACAAACATGCCTTGAAGCTTTCTTACCGCTTTTTTCAGGAATTCGGAATAATCCTCCGACATGCAGACCTCGATCCAGAGGGCGAATGCCTTGCGGGATGCGTATTCCGATTTCATAACCACGCTGCAATCCGCGGCGACTTCGGAAGCGAAAGTGTCAATATATTCGTTTTCAGCACAAAAATCCTTGCGCTGAAGGATCCTGTTCGACGTTGAGATCGCATCGTCAAGAAACGCACTCGTGGTCTGCTCCCCCGGCTTGAACCATGGGAATTGCTTTGCCATGTCACGGAGTGTTTTTTTCTCCGCTTCGGTCGGCTCCTTGTCCAGCGAGGCGAACACATAGGCGATCTTCAGGATTGCTTCTTCCTGTTTTTGCGTGATTTCGTTCATGGCTGCTTCCTTGTAGGTGAGGTGAAAAAACAATCGGGCGAGGCAAGAGCATCTGCTGTCATTTTGAGGTTAATATAACACACATTCCTATGAATTCAAGGCTCCTTGCGAATCTTTTTCGAGCCCCCTGCCGGTTCTCTGTTCAATTCATCTCAATTCTGCGACCGCCGAGCGTTTGACCTTTCCCCCCATCGTCGCTATTCGCGACCAATCGTATTCCGAGTTCAACTCGTGCATATTTTCATGTGCGACGCGAGCCCGAACGACAAGGGCGAGTTCGAAACGTGTTCGCCTGGCAACGACACCGATGGCGGGAACGACATGCTCGCCGACGACTCGGCAGCCATGCCCGCCGGACAGGTCGGCAACACCTCCCGCAGAGCCTCGCCCTGCTCACTCAGGGCGGACAGGCCCCGCTGAGGCGGGAGCTTATTTTTTTCTCTGCGCGAAGAGCCAGTCGAGCGTGGCATAATCGTTGTAGCAGACGTCCCACGCATTGTGCGCGATCAGCGGGTATTCGCGGTAGCTGCACTGCGTGTTCCCGGCCTCCTGCAGGAACTTGAAGAAATCGCGCGTAAGCTCGGTGCGGACGGTCTCGTCATAATCGCCCTGATACAGCGCGATCGGCATGTCCTTCAGGCGTTCGGCCTCCTCGCGCGTGCCGCCGCAGCAGATCGCCACGCAGGCGGCGAAGAGGTCGGTGTTGCGTCCGGCGAGTTCGACCGCACCGTGCCCGCCCATGGAAAATCCGGTCACGTAGATGCGCGCGGGATCGGCATCGAATTCCTTCATTTTCGCGCGGACCAGCTTCGGCAGGTTGGCGAAGACGCTTTCCGGGCGGATGATGCCGTCGCCGCCGCGCTGGACGTTGTTGCCCCAGCCTTCGTTCGCGGGGCACTGCGGCGCCAGCAGGACGACCTTGGTGTCCTTGTGGGCGAGGATGTAGGAGACGATCTGTGCGAACCCGTAGCGGAGATGCGACTTGTTGTCGCTGCCGCGTTCGCCGACTCCGTGCAGGAAGACCAGGACAGCCGGCTTTCCGGGGGCATCCATATTGTACGTACCCTCGCAGTAGTTGATCCTGATGCCGTCGGCGTCGAACGTCTTCGCGGTCACGCGTGTATTCCTGACGATGGCGTCGTCCTTCTGCTGCTGCGTGGCGCCGTTCGGCAGAAGCGGGAAGAGGGGCTGTTCCTGTCCGGGTGCATAGGAATTGGCGGGCAGGTTCCGGTCGGCGCAGGCTCCCCCGTCGCAGCAGCAGGAAGCGAGCATGGCGGAGGCGGAAAGGCAGACGGCGGAACCGATAAGCTTGAACGAACGGCGCATGATGGAAAACTCCTTGAAAAAACGATGCCGGGCCATGCCGGCTGTGAAAGATGGACGGATAATGATTGGACTAATATACCCCGTTCCCCCGCCCTTGTCAAGCCGTCCCGCCTCGTTTCCTGCACAAAAAACAAGTCCCGCCCCGGGACGATGCCGCATGCCGCGGTTTTCCGGCCGGAATGAAGCGGGAATCGCACCGTTTTTTTCCATAATCCGCTTGCTTTTCCCGAAAAAGACTGTATCTTAATAGGAATCATTGTCCGGTTTCCCGGACGCGCTCCGCACGTTTCCATATCACAAAGAATCGCCATTTCAAGAAAGGATAAAACGCCATGAAACAATTCATGCTCTTTCTCTGCGTCCTGGCCGTCGTCGTGCTTTTCGGCGGCTGCTACATCATCGGCCAGCGCAACGCGCTGATCGCACTGGACGAAAACGTAAACGAGGCATGGTCGAACATTGACGCAGACCTCCAGCGCCGCAACGACCTGATCCCGAACCTGGTCTCCACCGTGAAGGGCTATGCCTCGCATGAGGAAAGCGTCTTCACCGGCATCGCCGACGCCCGCAGCAAACTTGCCGGCGCCACGACTATGAAGGAGAAGGCCGAAGCCGACGCCGCCCTCACCGCCGGACTCGGCCGCCTGCTCGCCATCGCGGAAAATTACCCCGAACTGAAGGCGAACGAAGGCTTCCTCCGTCTCCAGGATGAACTGGCCGGCACCGAAAACCGCATCAAAGTCACGCGCAAACGCTACAACGAGGACGTCAAGACCTTCAACCGGACGATCCGCCAGTTCCCCGGATCTCTCTTCGCCGGCAACATGCCGTTCATCGGGCTGAATCTTGAGCCCCGCGATTACTTCGAGCCGCCGCAGGGACATGACGCGGTGGTCAACGCGCCGAAAGTCGAATTCTGATCTTCTGAATTCATTTCTCCCGGACAGACGCTCGGACGTCTGCCCGGGAATTCCGTAAAGTGAAGAAACGGGCCGGTGCCCGTACAGGGAGACGGAAGATGACGAAAAAAGCGGACAGTACCGGATTCTGGTATTCGGTTTTTCCGAACCAGCTCGGAAACCTCTGTTTCATCGTCTTCCTGCTCGGACTGGTGCTTTTCGGCCTGTACGCGTTTTTTCACATCAACGTCTTCGACCCGGACGAATTCAAGTCCACGGATGCGCGCATCCCGGCGCTCGGCACGCGGCGCGTGGTGGACGGGGCCGGCGTCCTGACACAGGGCGAGATCGACTCGCTCACCCGCCGGATCGACGCCTTCGAGTCCGCGTCCGGCGGCCAGATGGCCGTGCTGCTCATCCGGTCGCTCCACGGCGACTCGGTCGAGGATTTCTCCCTCGCCGTGGCCGAAAAATGGCAGATCGGCTGGAAGGGCAAGGACAACGGCGTGCTGCTGCTGCTCGCCATGGAAGACCATCGGAGCCGCCTGGAGATCGGCTACGGACTGGAAGGCGTCATCAATGACGCCCGCGCGGGCGACATCCTCCGCAACATGGCGCCCTACATGCGCAAGGGGCAGTACGAGAATGCCATTTCCTATGCGATCGACAGCGTTTCCGCATTCGTCCTGCACGAAAACGGCCCCGAAGCGCCTGCGGATGAACCGGACGACGATGAATCCGACGGCGACGTCCCGATCCCGAACGGACCGGAGGATTTGCTGTTCAAAATCATCGCCCTTTGCATTGCCTTCGAGGTCCTCGGAACGCTCCTTGCGGGCGGGCTGATCGCTCCCCGGGTGAAAAAATCCTTCGGCCTTCTCGCCATGATCTTCATCGGCAAGTTCCTCTGGGAAGTGTTCATCGCCGCCCTGAGAAGCGGTCTGCGCGGAGGAGGAGGCAGCAGCGGAGGCGGGGGCGGAAGCCGGAGCGGAGGCGGAGGCGGAAGTTTCGGCGGAGGCGGCGCATCGGGCAGATGGTGAAGAGTTGTGACCCTTTTTTTCACAGCCGTTGCCACCCGGAACCATCCGACATATGGAATCATGTTAGCGAATAGAACAGAATGACTTGAGCGAGGGGGACAAAACCGGAAAAAACCTGACTGTCTCGGCGTTTTTTCGGAAAAATACTGGACTTTTGGAAAAAACGTGCTATGTTATGGCTTTGGAAATGTTTCGAGTGTGAAACGATTTCAGTATCATCCCATAATATAAAAACAGAACAAAACTTGGAAAGGGCGACGTCTCATGGACGCGAAAAGTGATTCAAAACTGATTCGCATCGGCATTTTCTACGATGGAAACTATTTCTATCATGTCAGCAATTACTATTATCACGGGCACCCGAGAAAAAGCCGCATCAGCGTCCCCGGACTTCACAGCCTCATCCGCACCATGGTGGCGGAACGCGAACATGTCAGCGAAAACCTCTGCCGCATCGTCGACAGCCATTATTTCCGCGGCCGCCTGACCGCTTCCGAGGCGAATCTCCGTCATCTGCTCTTCTCCGAACGCAATTTCGACGACGTCCTGACGCGCGAAGGCGTCGTGGCGCATTTCCTCCCCGTCAGCCACGGCTCCGAGAAAGGCGCGAACATCTCGCTCGCGCTGGAAGCCTACGAACAGATGGTCCACATCGGATTCGACGTCGTGGTCCTGGTCGCCTGCGACGGCGATTATGTCCCGCTCGTCCGCAAGCTCAACTCCCTCGGCGCGCGCGTCATGGTGATCGGCTGGGAATACTCCTATGAGGACGACAACGGCGGCCATCGCCAGACCATGACTTCCGGCCGCCTGATGGCCGAGGCCACCTACGGCATCTGGATGCAGGACATCATCAACAAACAGCTCTATCCGCAGGACAAGATCGACGCGCTCTTCGTTTCCGGCGGAAATGCCTCCTACGCCACCGCCGACAACGTGGAACAGGAAGACGGCTACGAGGAGGAGGACGACGACTACGACGAGACCCGTCCGCCCGAACGCCGCTGCGGCACCGTGGTCCAGCTGAAGAGCGGATACGGGTTCATCACCCCGGACAAGGGCGACCGCGATTTCTTCTTCCTCTGGGAAGATCTCGAAAACTGCTCGTTCGACGAACTCCAGATCGGAGAAAAAGTCGAATTCGAGGTCGGCACGAACGACCGCGGCGAATGCGCCCGCAAGGTCGTCTGGCTGGATCCCGACGGAGTTCCCTATCATTCCGACACGGAAACGGAAAACAAAGACGAGGAAAATGAGGAAGGCGGACTCTGACAGACACGGCTCCGTCTTTCCCGGAAGGCCTTCCCCCCCTTGCCGGACAACCTGGCATCCCGGGACGGATCCCCGCCTCAATCCGTAAAACGATATCCTTTATGAAAACGCCAGCGGACAGCATCATTCAATGCGGAGACATGGTCTACCAGCTCAAGGAGGAGATCGTGTCCCTGATCTCGTTCCTCGGCGACGTCACGGCCGCCATGTGGGAAGGCATCCGCCACCCGAAACGCATCCGCTGGAGAGATGTCCTTTTCTATATGAATACCTGCGGCCCGGACGGACTGCCGATCACGATCATGATCAGCGGATTGATGGGCGTGGTCCTGGCGTACCAGGCCGAAGTGCAGTCGCATAAATACGGCGCGGACAATTTCCTGCCCATGGTCATCGGATGCACCATCCTGCGCGAACTCGGCCCGCTGATGGTCGCCATCGTCGCAACGGGCCGCAGCGGTTCGTCGTTCGCCGCAGAGATCGGCACCATGAAGATATCGGAGGAGCTCGACGCCCTCCGCACCATGGGCATCCGGCCCGCGCGGTTCCTGGTGGTTCCGAAAATGTGGGCGATGCTGCTCATGCTGCCGCTCCTGACCGCCATCGGCGATTTCGTCGGATGCGCAGGCGGCTATATGGTGATGAAAACCGAGCTCGGCATGCCGCTGGACGTGTTTCTGCGCCTGACGCGGCAGGGCGTCGCAGTCAAGTATTTCATCGAGGGCATCCTGAAGAGCGTCGCATTCGCCTACATCATCACGGTGACCGGATGCTGGCGCGGATTCCGCACCGGAAACGACGCCATCGCCGTCGGCCGCTCCACCACATCCGCCGTCGTGACCAGCATCCTCTTCATCGTACTTGCGGATGCCTTCCTGGCAAAACTTTTCACCGTATTTTACGGATGGCAGGGCTGAACCATGACGGAGCCCCTCGGTACGACGGCAAACCCCATGCCCGCCATCGAAGTGCGCGACCTCGCCATCGGATACGGCTCGCGGGTCGTGCTCGAAAACCTGAATTTCCGCATCGAACCGGGGCAGATCGTCACCATCCTCGGCGGCTCCGGATGCGGCAAGAGCACCCTGCTGAAGCACATTATCGGGCTCTACAAGCCGCTTCACGGCGACATCCTCATCAACGGCCGCAGCATCGTAAACGCGGACGAGCAGGAGAAACGCTCCATCATGTCGGAATTCGGCGTGGCGTACCAGGGCGGCGCGCTCTTCCGGTCGCTCAACCTCGCCGAAAACATCGCCCTTCCCATGGAGGAACTGACGAACTGGAAACGCGCCGAGATCAGGAAACGCGCCTCCGAAAAACTCGCGCTCGTCCACCTGAACGGCTTTGAAAACTACATGCCGTCAGACCTCTCCGGAGGCATGATCAAGCGCGCGGCTTTCGCGCGCGCCCTCGCGCTTGACCCGAAACTGCTCTTCTTCGACGAACCGTCCGCCGGGCTTGACCCGCTGACCTCCGACATGCTCGACAAGGTGATCCTGGAGATCCGCGACAAGACCCATGCGACGATCATGATGGTTACGCACGAGCTCCCGAGCATCTTCCGTGTCTCCGACCGCGTGATCATGCTTTCCGCGGAGAAAAAAGGCATCGTCGACGACGGCTCTCCGGCATATCTCCGCGACAACAGCGCCGACGAATACGTCCGCACGTTCCTCTCGCGCGGCGGCACATACAAAAGCAACGATACGGAGCCGGACCATGCCTGACGAACCGGCCGTTTTCATGTCATTTTCAGGAAGGAATCCCGCATCATGAACGACAACAGCAAATTCAAACTCGGACTGTTCATCATCCTCGCAGCCATCGTCTTTTTCGCCGGGCTCTTCATCCTTGGCACTCTGGACCGGTTCAAGGAAAAGGCGTACATCTCCACGCTTGTTTCGGAATCCGTGCAGGGTCTTTCGGTCGGCTCCTCCGTCAAATATCAGGGCGTGCCCATCGGCAGCGTCCGCGAGATCATGATCTACCCCAACGACAATGTCATCCGCATCGACATGGAGATCAACATCTCCAAGTTCAAGGTCCAGCAGCCCGGGCACGCTCCGGCCACGATCACGGTCGAGGAGTTCAACGAAAACATCGAAAACGCCGTGAAGGACGGCCTCCGCTGCCGCATGGAGCTCGAAGGCATCACCGGAGGCAAGTACATCGAACTCCAGCTTGAGAAGGACGCCCCGCCGTCGCCGTTCAATGTGGAGGACCTGAATCTCGAGTACACGTACGTCCCGAGCCTTCCCTCGCTCATCAGCGACCTCCGCGGCAGCGTGACCACCATCCTCGCCAAGCTCGAAAGCATCGACTACAAGGGCCTCAGCGACCGTGCCAACGCCACGCTGGACTCCATCAACGAACGCGTCAATTCGCCGAAGTTCGACGAAACGATCGACAACGTGAACGCCATGGTCACCTCGGCCCGCAAGAGCATCGACAACCTCGAAAAGCTCACCGGCACCGATCTCCGCGACAAGATCGACGTCCTCTCCCGGAACGCTAAGGATGCCGCCAACGCAATCGAATCCCTCGCCAAGACGTTCGAAAGCGAGATCAAGGCCGTAGAATTCGGCCAGATCGCCGAAAACCTCCGCTCCTTCCTTTCCACCGCCATCCGCACCGGCAAGACCCTCGATGAAACGCTCTTCAACGTCAACAACGGCGTCGATGCCTTGATCGAACTCATTCTCTACATCGACAGCGACCCGTCCTCCGTGATCCGCGGCAAGAAACAATCGAAGGCGGCCAACGCACCCGCAGAAGATTGAGGCTAAGGCGGCATGCGCCGGCCCGAACCCGCGCTACATGGATCGCCGGAGAATTCATCTTTCGTGACATCCCCTTTTTCACTGCATCCCAAGCATATCGGAGAACCCCCATGAATGTCCTGCTCCTGAACGGCAGCCCCCGCAAGAACGGAAACACCGCTCACGCCCTGCGCGCGATCGAAGACGGTCTGAAACAGCATCACGCGGTCGAATCCCTGAACGTCTATGATTTCACGTTCCGCCCCTGCCGCAACTGCGACGCCTGCAAGCGCAACGGCGGCAATTGCATCCAGGCCGACGACACGGTCAAAATCATCGACAAGGTCACCGATGCCGACCTCGTCATCTTCGGTTCGCCCGTCTACTGGTGGGGCATCTCCGCCCAGCTGAAGGATGTCGTCGACAAGTTCTATTCCAGAGATACGGAATCCGCCGACGGAACGCCCACCTTGCGGACGAAAAAGAAAATCGGCATCGTCGCCTGCGGCGCGGAAACCGTCGACGATATCGAATACCGCCTCATTTCCGACCAGTTCCACTGCATCGCGAAATTCCTCGGCTGGGAGGTCGTCCTGGACGAATCCGTCTCCGCCGCTGCCGCCGACGATCTGGCGAAAGACGGCGCACGTCTCGCCGAACTCACCGCCGCCGCCGCAAAACTCTGAAAAGAGCGGGCTCCCATCCCGCCCTTCCCCCTGCCCGGTGCAGTCGAGACCGGGCAGGATTGCGGAAGCATTCCTCTGCCATTGTCGCGTTTCCTGCCTGTTTATCCCAACGCGACGTCAAGCGCCATCATCAGGGAAAAACCGGCGGCGAACGACACGACGCCCGTGTTGGAATGTCTGCCCGCGGACATTTCCGGGATCAGCTCCTCCACCACGACATACAGCATCGCGCCCGCGGCAAAGCTCAGCAGGTACGGCATCGCCGGGACGATGATGCCGATGGCCGCCAGAGTCAGGGCGCCGGCCACCGGCTCCACGGCCCCGGACAGTACCCCCCAGACAAAGGCTTTTGTCCTGCTCTGTCCCTCGAAATGAAGCGGCATGGAGATGATCGCCCCCTCGGGATAATTCTGAATGGCGATCCCGGCCGCCAGTGCGAAGGCGCCCCCTGCCGTGATGTCGTCCGAACCGGCGAGCAACCCGGCATAGACCACGCCCACGGCCATGCCTTCCGGGATATTGTGCAGCGTTACCGCCAGGACCATTTTCACGGTGCGGGAAAGCCTGCTTTCGGGGCCTTCCGCGCTGGTCGCGTTCCTGTGCAGATGCGGGGTCAGCTGGTCCAGCAACAGGAGGAATGCCATCCCGAGCAGAAATCCGCTCACGGCAGGCAGGAAGGACAACCGCCCGAGGGCGCCGGACTGTTCCATGGCCGGAATCAGCAGGCTCCATACCGACGCCGCCACCATGACGCCTGCGGCGAATCCGGTCATGATCCGCTGCAGAGTCTCGCTCAATGCCCTTTTCAGAAAGAAAACACAGGCCGCCCCGCCGACCGTCCCGGCAAACGGCAGCAACAGACCCGGAATTACCTCTTTCATGCTCAATGCACCTCCTTCTTTGGTTATAATATAGCACGGTTTCCTTCAAAAACAACCCGGCGGAAACGGATCGTGCATCGTGTGCGACGACTGAGGTGGACAGGAAGGATCGCAATCGGACGTCCGGAAGCTCATGGCGGCACACCGGGTCGCTCCCTTCCCGTCCAGCTCCCCAAAGGGACATTTTTTGAGCTGAAACATGAAAAAAACAGAAAAAAACGAAAACTTAGTTGAAACTAATTTGACATCCTGAAAAAACGTGGTATAGTAATTACATGACGTGAAAGTCCCGGAATCATCCACAGCGCGCCGGCGCAGGCGTGCCGTGTCCAAAAATGGGAGAATGTGAAAAGGGTCCGGCGCTCTGTCCGTTTCCGCCACTCGGCAGGAAATGAGCAGAATACGTCGGGTTAGGGTAATGCAGGTGCGGATCCGGTTTCCCAATCGGATTTGCGGGTGGTTCCGGGACTTGTCTTTCCTTCCAAATGCCGCGTCAACCGACTGGCGTCGATATTCCATGAAAGTTAGACCAAGCAAAGTAATAGTGTCAACATTCCGTTTTTTCCTGGCATGGCCAATGCACAATTTTTTAGGTTGGCCGAATGCTTTTTACAAGCTCGAACCGTGTTCGATTCCATCATGCTGTCACGCTCTTTTTTTCGCCTCAGGTCAGGCGCAACCGGGCTTGAAAAAGGTATGGCAAAGCCCTTTTTTCCTCTTTTTTTCGCTTTCGGGCTTGAAAAAAGTATGAACAGGGTTTATATTAAATGCTATTCTGTGGCGGGGTAGCTCAGTTGGTAGAGCAACGGATTGAAAATCCGTGTGTCACCAGTTCGATCCTGGTCCTTGCCACCATTCGATTCTTCAAGCCCGATGGATTCCACCGGGCTTTTTTCATTTCCCCCCCCTCAAATCCGAGCTCAGAACTGCTATCGGCGTCATAAATCATACCGTTTTCGGATCCGGTTTGGGGACCCGAAATCGCCATTTTGCTAAGATTTCGAGGGCTGGTTTAGCAGTTTTGTGGTAGCCGTGAGAGCCGATTTGAGGGGGAAAATCGGGGCAGTTTAACCGGAAATAATTCAAACGAAGGTGCATTATGCGATTTTTGATTTCTAAAAACACGGATTTGAGGCGAAATACTCCCGATTCTAATGATTATGAGCTTTATTTTTGAACTCAAATCCGATATCGTGGAAATCTTTTTTTGGAGTTTCTTGTCATAAGACAGAGCCTTGCCCTACGGCAATGGTCGATAAAACGGGCTTTTGGACGGTTTTTTGATGCCCGTGACACAGAGTTGAGGGAAAAATTCCCTGCTTTAAATGTTCTCACACAAAAAATGCACTGCATTCCGTAGGACAACTGGTGACACATCCTCCGATAGCGTTGACACCGACGACTTCGAAGCGGATTTTCCCCGGGGTTACATGCCCCGGACACGAATATGCGAACAGCCCCGAATCAAACAAGTTCGCGGCGCATACAGTGAGGTCATAAGGAAAAACTTGACAGGCGCATCGCAAACGACAGAGGACTGACCGGTTTCTGTGCTCAGATTGTAGGAGATCGGGATGCAGGGGGAAATCGCGGATGCGCGTCTCGTCTGGATGGCGTGATTGTCGTCCAGCGGAGCCGGGGCGTACGAGATCACCACGCCCCCATTCAGATTATCTGTAATGACACCTTTGATTCAAGTTTTTTGCGAGTCATGCTTGATTTCCTCAATACAACATCCCCTCAATCCGCGTTTGGCAGGCATCCTAACCACGTTTTTTGCAAGTTTTGTTATGTTTTTTAAAACGGCTCCCCAACAATAGAACAGCAGTAAAACTATATGCGGTATTCACAATTAATGACAACAGCCTTCACAAGAGGATATTGTTTTTGAGCTTCAACAACTTGGGATTCAAGATGCTCTTTAGCTGACAGCTCGCTCTTCCATGCTTTGCTTACTTTAAAATGCTCAGACTGAAACCATCCAACAAGAAAAATGCCGGCATCCGCTCCTCCATTATGCATGTATTTGTCAATGAGTTGGGTTTTTAACGCAGTTCTTGCGGTTCTATTCCAACTTCCTTTAACCTCTATGCAAAGCTTCCAATGTCGCGAAGAATCAGAAGAAAAAGCATCAAGCCAAATATCAGTTCTTGCTCCTTCTTTTTCTTTAAGACCTCGGTTGAGTTGGACTTCTCGGTTAATTGCAATTTTATATTCTTCAAAATAGAATTTAAGATAGGATTTCAGATGGTCAGAAAAGTCTTCTTCCTCTTTAGGGGTTAGCATAGTGACTTTCTTGTTTGTCTTTATGGCATTCCAAAGATCTTCTACGCGAGGGGTATCAACTCCCGTTAAAAAGGATTGATATTTAGAGAGGTAATCAAGTGTTAAATCAAAAAGATCTTTTATACTGTTAACCAATCTCCTGTTGTTTTTAATATCAACGATCTGTTTGATTTGATCGAGACTATATGGCGGAGAAATCTGTGATAATTCAGAATACTTAGCAGCTTTGATTAGATCATCAAAATAAAAATCGTTTGGAAAACGCTCTCGAATTTGACGAAGGGACCGCAGTGAATCTTTCGATTTATAAATACAAGAAAAGATTTTGCTAGCAAATAGATATAATTCATCTATTGCATCGGGGGAATAACCACCAATATGTACAGGCTGTTCTGATGCAGGATAATTTGAATGAAGCCAAATATACAAATTTGTCAGATATTCTACTTTGAATTCACCGAACACAGAAAAAACAAGGTTGTATCTTAGCTCAATTATCATTAGTTTTTCAAACAATTGCTTCCCAAACGTCAGATCAGTTTGAAGCACCTTAAGAAGTTCGCGAATTCCATGCGAACAAAAAGCAAAGTAGAAAATAGATGAGTAAGCACCGTATTTGTCAATGCAATCTGACAAAGATGATGTTTTCTTAAATACTTCTTCTAAGAGAGAGGCATTTACATCATAGACACTTTTGAATAATTGAAAGCGGAAGTAATCATCACAAACTGGTTTGGAATACTCTTTCAAAAGCAATTGTAACAAATGCTCATCAATGATATTCTCATATTTCTTCAGATAAACGTAGTGTTTTTGTTTTAGCCGACTCCTTATATACGACATGATCCTTTGATAAAAAAGCTTTTTGGATTGTTCTTTAATAACTTGAAGTATCGGGACCATTAGTTCGTAGTCCTGGTACTCCATATAATCTAAAATATCTATAGAAAACTTAGCCCATACATCAAGGGCAATCTGGGAAAACGCATTGTTGTTGTTAGAAAAAAGAACAATGCATGCAAACGGAATGAGAGGGTAACAGATATTCGGCTTGCGCCTGGGAGGAGGCGATGAGACCAAAAATCTTTTAGCCATTAATGTCACAGCATTCCGTTCGGAAACCGAAAGTTCCTTCCAAAAAGGTGACGTATCAAATTCAAAGGAGTCAGTGCCTCGCCTGAATGCATAATAAACACTATCTATACAATTAATCGTTGGATTCTCATTGAGTAAGGATCTGAACATTGATACATCTCGTTCCAAATCCTTTTTTCTTTTATCTTCAAGTCTCTTTGTTTCTGACACCTGTTTGGATTCATCTTTTTTATTTTTTTGAATGACTGACTGTGCATCTTCCTGTATAATTGTAGGATATTTTTTGTGCAGGGAGTTCCACTGATCTTTTGTTTCCGATGAGACAGCCCCATTCATGCCACTCAAGCAATGGACCCATTTTTCCTGAATGTCCTTTGATTTCTCTTTCTCAATTTTGAACAAAACATAATCAAAATCGTTTTCAAACAACACAGGAAATAAACCGCGTGACAGGGAAATCCCTGTTATGGAAGGGTTCTTGATCAAAACAGAAGCGAGACACTGCCTTTTCGTTTGCGCTTTCTTAAAATGTTCATGGCTACATTGTATTTCTTCTGGGATATAGGAAAAAGATTCATCATAAAAAGGATACTCATATATCTTAGCGAATGCACAATAGCCAACAGATAATAATTCCAGAAAAACTCCTTCGAAATACATGTTCCAACATAAAGACATAATGGCTTTCTTCATTTTAAGAATAGAGTCATTATGATTATAGTTTTTCTTAACATCATAAATAGCCCAGCGGAGGGCTTGTTTTGCTTGTTCCTTTGTTAATTGTTTCAGTGATTGTAAAAAGTCAACTTGCACCCATCTTTCGTAGGCATCAAAAATATTTCTTTCTTCTTTTATTAAATGTGGATTAATCTCATTCATTGTAATATATTTCGGCCAAGTCATACTAAACAAAAGTCCTTTTAAGGCAGGGCTTGTTTCCTGTTTATCTAAGATTTGTTTGCACTTAATATGTGCTTTTTCTGACCCCATGTATTCCAATGCACGTCCAGCCTCTATTCGAATAGATTCTTCTTCTTTTGAATCACAAAAGATTTTAACTAAATTCTTTTCAAGTATACTGATTTTTGCCTCGCGGATAATATCTATCGCCAATTCTCTCTTAGAAGAGGGACATCTTTTTGATAATGCCTTTTTTAATACAGGAATCACTTCCGGTTGGTTAATCCGATGGAGATTTTCTCTCAGTTGAAGAGAATGACGTCTATCATAATCCATGCTCTGAACTCTCTCTAACAAACTCTCACAAAGCGTTTCGGAATTAACTATCGACATGTTTTGCTCTGATGCCAGCAACAATTCTGGACACAAATTTAATAGAACTTCACACCATTGTTCATCATAATGTGGAAGCCATGCTGCAACACCTTCCCATTGTGGATATATAGCGTTCCGATCTCTATTAATGATAATGCTTCTCCATTTATTCTTGTTGACATATTCTTTCATTCCTCTGGCCGCAAAATAATCGAGGAATGAACGGTGGGCAAATTTATAACAGTTTTTAGATGTTGGAGTAAAAACACCCCTGGATAATATGTTATCGATCTGCTGTTTTTCTTGATTGTCGTACAAGGCCGACAAATGTAAGTAATTATTGTCTTCTGTCATTTCCTGATGGATATTTTCCAAAACCTGACAACCAGACAATTTAAGTTCTATTGCTATTTTGGAAACTATTTCGATGCATTTTTCTAATGGAATCGTATTATTTTCCGGCTGATCTTTTGAACTGTCTTCAGCACATAACCTTTGAATATACTTCTCCCAAAGACTATCATTTGGTGTGTTGTCTAATGTTTTGTCCCTATATGCTTCTACTAAATATTTAAGTCCAAATGGTTTTGCGCAAATAGGGGATAACCCTTTCTTTATTATTGCATCTACAAATTGAGACCCGTCGACTCCCCTTTTTTTTGCATATGTCTTTATAGCACTAATGGATAATGGGAGCAACAAATATATCTCCAATTCAAGTTCTTGGCACAGGTTATGTAAATTTCCTATGTTCCTTGAAGCCATAAACAACTTTTTCTCTTCCAGCATTTCACGCCTTTGTCGAAGAAAAGATATTATGCCCGGATTTTCGTCTATCCCATCTATTATCACAATCTCTTTCTCTTTATTGCTATCAAACACAGAATCAAGAGAAGAATTGCGTTTTAGATAGTTCCCAGCATCAATATCAAGCAGGGATTCTTTTCCAAATTGTTTAGCAAGATAATCCATCACATATGTTTTTCCCATACCACTTTCTGCGACAATCATCACCTTCCTCGTGCATGAAAGATCAGAAATATTAACAGCATATTGATTATATTCTTTTTCTATAAAAAAACCATGTCTATCTAACAAATAGTTATATCGAAAAACATCTTTATTCTGTTCTTCCTCAACCAATAAGGAAGCATTTTGAATCTTTGTAAAGTGGCGACTTTTTGCAAGGGTAAAGTCCTGATCCATTTTTTGCCTCATTGTGTCCCGTTTGGTTGTTTATAAAGAAAACAAAGTCGACATAAGTTTTTCAACCTTTTCTACGATTCGTTTCTGTTCTGCGAGTGGGGGGAGAGGGACTAAATAATTTGAAAGGAAGTCTTTTCCAATTCTTTGTTGACCGGCCGTACCAGTGAAGTGCTTGACTCCGCTTTCGATGAATGCATGGGTCTTGAATATCCACAAAAAGTATCGCAGGCAAAGGAGATGCGTTTCATCTCGCAAAACATGCAATTCCGTTGTTCCAGCTCCATATTCATTCGGGAGATTGGAGATGATGGCCGATTTCCTGTTTTGGAAACAGGGCGTAATTTTGGCTATGACGATATCTCCGTTCATGAAATGTGTAAATCCATTTTTGACCTGACGCCATTTCCTAACTTCAAATGAGTGGGAGTTTCGGAATCCTTCCTGCAATAATGGCATGGGCATAAAGCCGACATCAACATCATCATCGACATCGTTCCTAGGGCTAATATGGAAAAGGCTGCCGAGGCGGATCCACTCCCACGAGTCGGGGATGTCGAAGGGGATTTCGTCTTCGGAGATCGGGGGGAGAGGTTTTTCCTTTTTGATCTTGCCGGACTTGATGAGGGCAGATTTTTCGGCTTTGATGCGCTTCAGGCGCTCGGAGGCGGGTTCGTCGGTCGGGTCTTGAGGAACGAGGCGGCCTTGAATCGCCCATTGCAGGATGGACTTCTTCAACTGCTCCGGCAGTTCAGCATTGAGCTTAGAAAGCGCCGTCTCCGCTTTCCCGTATTCCTCAACATGAGGCAGAAGCTCCTCAATCTTCGCCACGATTCGTTTCTGTTCCTCCAATGGTGGAAGCGGAAACAAAAAACGCTCTAAATCCGCAGCCGCCAAATTTGGTTGGGCGGTGCCATTATTGTACTTCTTAATCTCATCTGCAAACAACGGAGATTCTATCCAAATCTGTATCATTTCTATTACCATCAACGAAAGAGCGTATATTCGCAGAATAACTAATGACGATGCGATTGCACCACTATAGCCTTTTACGACAGCGTATTTCCCCAAAGAACCTCTGATACAAAGAAGAATATCTCCCGGATAAAACTTTCCCGCTCTTAGAGCATCGAACTGTGTTTGAGACACGAACAGTAGATTGTCTGAAACGATATTCCCCCCGTTCATGTTAATGGCACTGACAAACGGAATATCGCCACACTGCTGAAGCTTAGATTTTGCGGGATAATTCTTTCCTCTATCTCCATTCAAAATGGACAAAAGATTCCCCAGTCTCACCCATTCCCACGATTCAGGAATGTCGAAAGGAATTTCATCCTCGGAAATCGGGGGAAGAGGTTTTCCCTTTTTGAGCTTTCCAGCCTTGACAAGCGCGTCCTTCTCCGCCTTGATCTTCTTCAGCAAGACGGAGGCAGGCTCGTCCGCCGGATTCTGCGGGACGAGCTTGCCCTGAATGGCAAGTTGGAGGATGGATGCTTTCAGCTGCTGCGCGGTCATGGCTGCGATTCCTTCATCGCTTTGAGCTCGGTCAGAATCTCATTCCCCTCAACAGTCGGCTCGTTGTTCAGGATCTTCATGATGTCGTTCAGAACACGGTCGATGTCGGCGTTGAGAGCAGCACGTTTCTCCTGGTACTGCTGGATCAGGTCATGGGGCGGGAGGATTTCCTCCTCTTCCTGCGGAAACTTGCAGAGATCGAGGTCGAAATTCCGCGCCTGGAGCTCGGATGCCATAAACTTTTTCGCTTTGTCGAAACCGTCCACGACGATCTCCTGCCGATTGTTCCACCACTCCACGACCGGAGCGAAGTGTTCCAGCTTCATCGGCTTGGTC
>JAFXYP010000067.1 GCA_017541665.1 Lentisphaeria bacterium
CGTCAGGGCCAGGGCGGTGCTCCCGGCGGCCAGGGCGGTATGCCCGGCGGCATGGGTGGCTTCGGTGGCGGCATGGGCGGCTTCGGCGGCGGCATGGGCGGCTTCGGCGGCGGCATGGGCGGCTTCGGCGGCGGCATGGGCGGCTTCGGCGGCGGCATGGGCGGCGGCGGCAACGCTACCGTCAGCACGGTCGAAGACATCCAGAAGAAATTCCCGGATGAATACAAGGCTGCCCAGGAACTCCGTCAGAAGGATCCCGCTGCGTATCGCGAGAAAATGCGCGACCTGCAGAAGAAGCTCACTGACGAAAAGTGATCCTGATCTGAGTCGGGTTCTCCCGACCTGAAACGATCGAAGTCAACCGGATGGCGAACCTGTCCGGTTGACTTCTTTTTTTTGTTTGTTGCCTGTTTCCCTGCTATATTTTCCCGACGAGGCCGGGGGAGTGACTGCATGCCGGAGGGTCCTTTCGCGTGGTGCATGGCAGGCCGGTTCCGCGCGAGCAGAGTCTCTGCCGTAGAGCAGGGCATCGGCTGTAGTGCAGGGCTCCTGCCGGGAGCAGAGCCTTTTATAAAGGTATTATAGGTCCTATAGGTCTTATTATCAGAAGGTTATCTGTCTTCCGGCTCTTTGTGTCCGAGCAGAGCCGGACACTACTTCAGCGGAGGCGTTGCCTCCTTTGCATCGGCTTTCTTGTCTTTTTCGGGGTCTTCGGTGATGTAGCCCTGCTGGAACATCCACTTCGCGCAGGCGTCCTGCCACATCTGCCAGAGCGGGAGCTTCGAACCGGTGAAGCCGTGTCCCCCCTCGGTGAACTCCAGGTACTCGACCGGAACCTTGTGCTCCTTAAGGGCTTCGACGTACATGCGGCTGTTGTCGACCGGGACCATCTGGTCCTTCGCGGAATGGCACACGAACGCCGGCGGGGTCTTGTCCGTGACCTGCTTTTCGTTGGACAGCAGGTCGATCAGCTCCTGCGAGGGATTGTTGCCCAGCAGATTGCGCTTCGTGCCGCCCTCGGTCTTCGCGGTCATCGTGATGACCGGGTAGATCAGGACCTGGAAATCCGGGCGCGAGGACATCTTTTCCACCGGATCCTCGGACTTCGCGTCGCCGTCGTCGAAATGCGTCGCGATCGTGCTGGCGAGGTGGCCGCCCGCCGAGAATCCCATCACGCCGACCTTCTTCGGCTCCACGCCGCGCGATTTACCCTCCGCACGCACGGTGCGCATGGCGCGCGCCGCGTCCTGAAGCGGCAGAGGATGGCGGTTCGGCGCGATCCGGTAGGACAGCACCACGCCCGTGACGCCGTACCTGTTCAGCCATTTCGCCACATCATATCCCTCGTTGGACTTCACCAGCATCCCGTAGCCGCCGCCCGGGCAGATCACGACGACCGTTCCGTTCGGCTTCTCCGGCACGAACCAGCGCAGCGAGGCTTTTTCCGCGTTCGCGCCGCCCTCGCCGGATTTCCACAACGGGATGTCCGCCGATTCCGCGGCGGACACGGCGGAAAATGCCGAAAAAGCGAAGCAGAAGAGGACGAGGCCGAGCTTGCGGCGGAGGGAGGACGATCTGTTCATGGGTGAAATCCTTTCCTTGAAGTGCTGAAAAGTGTTTGCGGTAAAACGATGCTATAAGATAGCACGGTTCCGCCGCTTTGCAAACGGTTTTCCTGCATTCCCGGGGCAGGAGTTATCCTTAACGCCATGAAAACGTTGAATCCCGTGTCAAAGCCGGAAAAACCATCCTTTTGCATTATCCTCAGTTTGATTTTTCGGCGCAAACATGATATAGTACAGCGAAAGAGAAAAAGCCAATCCGAACAGGAGAATCCCGCTATGAACCGCCTGAAAACATTCCTGATCCCGTTCGTCTGCCTCGCCGCCGCGCACACCGCATCCGCCCTGCCGGACGATTTCGAGGCGCGCCTCGAGGAAGCGAACACGACCATCCGCGACAACGCCCCGGCGAAGGTCTGGAGTGACGCCTATCCCATCGGAAACGGGCGGTTCGGCGCGATGGTCTTCGGCGGCGTGCGGGAGGAACGGCTCCAGCTGAACGACGTCACGGTGTGGTCGGGCGGCAAGGACGACCCGTGGAAAAAGGACGCGTGGCAGCATCTGCCGGAAATCCGCGAGGCGATCAATCAGAAGGACTGGCGGCGGGCGGACGGCCTGGTGAACCGCTACCTGACCGAGAAGGGCGGCTATTTCCCGTCGTACCAAACGCTCGGCGACCTGAAGATTAACTTCGATATTCCCGAAGCCGCGAAGATCGAAGACTACAGCCGCATGCTCGACCTGAAAACCGCCATCGAGACCGTGTCGTTCAAGGCGGACGGCGTCGCGTACACCCGCGAGTATTTCGCCAGCCACCCGGACCAGGTCATCGCGGCCCGGTTCTCGGCGTCGAAGCCCGGCGCGCTCTCCTGCCGCATTACGCTCAACCGCGGCCGCGCGGCGAAGACCGTCGCCGAGGGCAGCGACACGCTGCTGATGACCGGAAACACCGATTACGAAAACCGCAAGGGCAACTGCGACTACGCCGTCATGCTGAAAGTCTCCCCGGGGGCATTCATGCTCGCGGAGGATCCCGCAGGCGGCTCCGGCAGGATCTTCGACGAGTTTCCGCCGGGTGAATCCGCCGGGAAGATCTCCGCCGAAGGCGACACGATCACGGTCACCGGCGCGACCACGGTCATGCTGTACCTCGCCGCACACACCAGCTACAAGCTCGACTGGGATGCGAACTACCGCAACGACGACGACCTCGTTTCCGTCGTCCGCGAGCACATCAAAAAAGCGGGGCCGCAGGTGAAGGAAGTCATCCGGTCCGGGCGTGTCGGTCCGGATGTACGGAGAAACTGGACTTCGGAGGACCATTTCCCCGTGATCCGGAAACATCATATCCTGGATTATCAGAACCTCTTCGACCGCGTGTCGTTCGAGTTCGACAATCCGGTCGAGGGGCAATCGGACGACGAACTTGAAGATTTCCTGAATCTCACGACCGTGGATCGCCTGAAGCGCTTCAAGGACCACCCGGAGGACACCGCGTTCGCCGCGCTCTTCGCGCAGTTCGGGCGCTACCTCATGATCGCGTCCAGCCGCGAGGACAACCCGCTGCCGTCGAATTCGCAGGGCATCTGGGGCGACGGCTACGACCTGCCGTGGAAATGCGACTACAAGAGCAACATCAATTACCAGATGAACTACTGGCCCGTGAACACCGCCAACCTCTCCGAGTGCATGACGCCCGCCGTGAACATGAACCTGTCGCTCATCCCGTCCGGCGCCATCACCGCCAAGGAGTATTTCGGCGCGCCCGGCTGGACCTGCGCCTACACGACCAACGCCTGGGGCTGGACCGCGCCCGGCGGCAGCCTGCCGTGGGGACCGTTCTTCAGCGCGGGAGGCTGGTTCTGCCAGATGATGTTCGACCACTACGCGTTCGGCGGCGACAAGGCGTACCTCGCAAAGATCTACCCCGCCATGAAGGACAACTGCCGGTTCTTTCTCGCCGCGCTCGTCGAGGGGCCGGACGGCAAACTCTCCATGAACCCGTCGACCTCGCCGGAGAACAGTTTCCGCGACGGCGCGAACGGCGGCGGCAGCGCGGCATGGGGCGGCGAAATGGAATCCGCCATCATCCGCGAAGTCTTCCACGACACGCTCTTCGCCGCGAAGGTCCTCGGCGACACGGATGAAGCGTTCCTCGCCGAACTGAAAACCGCCAGCGAAAAACTCCGCCCGATCGCCATCGGGCGTTACGGCCAGATCCAGGAATGGGGCCCGGACGTCGACAATCCGAACGACCGGCACCGCCACATCTCCCATCTCTTCGCCCTCATGCCGGGCTCGCAGATCGACCCGCGCGTGAACAAGCGGGACGCCGACGGCGCGCGCGTGGTGCTGAACAGCCGCGGCGACGAGGGGACCGGCTGGTCGAAGGCGTGGAAGATCAACCTCTGGGCGCGCCTGCTCGACGGCGACCGCGCGTACAAGCTCCTGCGCGAACAGCTCACCTACGTCAGCGAACAGTCGGTCGTGTACGGGGCGGGCGGCGTCTACGGCAGCCTGCTCGACGCGCATCCGCCGTTCCAGATCGACGGCAACTTCGGCGCGCTCTCCGGCCTTGTCGAAATGCTCCTCCAGAGCCACATCTGCGAGGAACGCGGAGCGGAACGCATCTACACGCTGGACCTCCTGCCCGCCCTGCCGACCGGCCCCGGCTTCGAATCCGGCTCCGTGAAGGGGCTTCTGGCGCGCGGCGGGTTCGAGGTCGAAATCGCGTGGAAGGACGGCAAGTTCGAGAAAGCGACCGTCACCTGCACGCAAGACACGCCCGGCTTCCGCGTCCGCGTTCAGGGCGGCGAGGTCAGGGACATCCTCCCCATAGGCGGCTGCAAGAAAGGGCAGATCGTCCCGATCCGCCACTGAAATCCGTTCTCCCTTCGGCAAAAACTCCATTCTCCGGCCACGAAACGGTTTTTCTCCGTTCGCGGCCGGAGTTTTTTGCGCCCACCTTTACGCGCGCGTACTTCCGCGCGAAAAACTTCGAAAAATGTTTGAAATCATGACCGTTACGATGTATATTAGAAAATGAGTTTCAACAACGAAACAGTGGAATTAACGGGAAAGGGTCCCCAAACCATGTTCAACATGAAAAAAATCATCATCTCGCTCCTCGTCATCGCCGCCATCGGCATGACCTGGTATCTCATCAAATCCTACAAGGAAGAGGCCATCTACAAGAATCCGGCGTTCGCCTCCGGCAACGGCCGTCTCGAGGCGACCGAGATCAACATCGCAGCCAAGCTCGCGGGCAAGATCGAGCAGCTCCTGGTCGATGAAGGCGACTACGTGAAGGCCGGGCAGACGCTCGTGCAGATGCAGACCAACACGCTCGTGGCCGAGCTCGAACAGGCAAACGCCACCATCAAAGTGAAGGAAGCCGAGCTCGAACAGGCCAAGGCGCAGCTCCAGGTCGAGGAAGCTTCTCTTGCCGCCGCGAACGCTTCGCTCGCTTCCGCGAAATCCGCGCTCGCCGCGAAGACCAGCACGTACAACAACGCGAAGAGCCGTTACGAACGTTCGAAAGAACTGATGGAAAAGGACGTCACGTCCCGCCAGACCTTCGAAAACGACGAAGCCCTCTTCCAGTCCGCGGCCGCCGATGTCGATTCCGCCAAGGCCGACATCCAGAGCGTCGAAGCCGGCATCCAGAGCGTCGAAGCCTCGATCGTTTCCGACAAAGCCGCCATCCAGAAGGCGGAAGCCGCCATTCTCGCGGCAAAAGCCGACGCCGACCGCATCCAGGCCGACATCGACGACAGCACCCTTACCGCTCCGCTCGACGGCCGCATCCAGTACCGCATCGCCGAAGTCGGCGAAGTCCTCAGCTCGGGCGGCCGCGTGCTCAACCTCGTCGACCTCACCGATGTCTATCTGACCTTCTTCGTCCCCGAGGAGACCGCCGGCAAGATCGCGCTCGGCGCGGACGCCCGCATCGTGGTCGACGCCATGGACGACATCGCGATCCCCGCCTCCATCTCCTACGTCGCCAGCGTGGCGCAATTCACGCCGAAGTCCGTCGAAACCAGAGTCGAGCGCGAAAAACTCATGTTCCGCGTGAAGGCGAAGATCTCCGCGGACCTCCTCAAGCAATACGTCGAATATGTCAAGACCGGCATCCCGGGCGTCGCCTGGGTCCGCCTCGACGACAAGGAACCCTGGCCGGACTTCCTCAAGACCCCGAAGGAAAAGGGTGACCCCATCCCCGCCTCCACCCCCGCCGACAAACCCGCCGAGACGAACGAAACGGCCGCAAAATGAGCAACTCACCCTCCCATGAGGGCGTGAACATCGAACCGGTCGTCAGTTTTCGGAACCTGGCCCTGAAATACGGCAAGACCCTGGCGCTGGACCATGTCACGCTCGATATCCCCGCGCGCAAGCTGATCGGCATGATCGGCCCCGACGGCGTGGGCAAATCCACGCTGCTGTCCCTCGTGACCGGGGCGCACGCCATGCAGGAAGGCGATCTGCGCGTCCTCGGCGGCGACATGCGCGACCGGGACCACCGAAACAAGGTATGCCCGAAGATCGCGTACATGCCCCAGGGACTCGGCAAAAACCTGTATTTCACGCTCACGGTCGAGGAGAACCTCCAGTTCTTCGCGCGTCTTTTCGGCCACAACGCCGCCGAGCGACGCCGCAGGATCGACCGCCTGACCAAAAGCACCGGCCTCTATCCCTTCCTCAACCGTCCGGCGGGCAAGCTCTCCGGCGGCATGAAGCAGAAGCTCGGCCTGTGCTGCTCGCTGATCCACGACCCCGACCTGCTCGTGCTCGACGAACCGACCACCGGCGTCGACCCGCTCGCACGACGCCAGTTCTGGGACCTGGTCGACGCCATCCGCGAAGCGCAGGAAAACATGAGCGTGATCGTGGCGACCGCGTATATGGACGAAGCGCAGCGGTTCGACTGGCTGATCGCCATGAACGACGGCAAGATCCTCGACACGGGCACGCCCGCCGAGCTGATGACGAAGACCGGCAAGGACAACCTCGACGCCGCGTTCATCGAGCTGCTGCCGGAAGAACAGCGTTCCGGTCACAAGGAGCTGGTCGTGCCTCCGCTCGAAGTCAGCGAGGGCGACGGCTACTCCATCGAGGCCGAGGGCCTGACCAAACGCTTCGGCTCGTTCACCGCCGTCGACCATGTCAGTTTCCGCATCCGCAAGGGCGAGATCTTCGGCTTCCTCGGCTCCAACTGCTGCGGCAAGACCACCACCATGCGCATGCTGACCGGGCTTCTGCCCGCCACCGAGGGCGTCGCAAAGCTCTTCGGCAGCCCCATCAACGGGGGCTCGCTCGAAATCCGCAAGAAGCTCGGCTACATGACCCAGCTTTTCTCGCTCTACGGCGACCTGACCGTGCGCCAGAACCTCGTGCTCTACGCCCACCTGTACCAGATCCCCGAAGACGAGATCCCCGGACGCGTCGATGCCCTGCTCGAACGGTTCCAGCTGAAGGAGATCGAGGAGACGCTCCCGAAAGACCTCCCGCTCGGCCTGAAGCAGCGCCTTTCGCTCGCCGCCGCGGTCATCCACAATCCCCAGATCGTGATCCTGGACGAACCGACCTCCGGCGTCGACCCCGTCGCCCGCGACCTCTTCTGGGAGCTCATCATCGAGCTGTCGAGGAAAGACAAGGTCACGATCTTCATCACGACCCACTTCATGAACGAGGCCGCGCGCTGCGACCGCATCTCCCTGATGCACTGCGGGCGTTCCCTCGTTTGCGACACGCCCGCGAACATCGTGGAGCAGCGCAAAGCCGCCACGCTCGAAGAAGCGTTCATCGGCTGCCTGGAGGACGCTGACCCGGAATCCAACAAGGCCGCCTCGGAATCCTGCCTGCAGAACGACGCGCCCGCCGAAGAGGA
>JAFXYP010000068.1 GCA_017541665.1 Lentisphaeria bacterium
CCCATGCCGCCGGGCATTCCCATGCCGGGGCCCATGCCGCCGGGCATTCCCATGCCGGGGCCCATGCCGCCGGGTCTTCCCATGCCGGGCGTCCAGCCGCGGCGCGGGACAGTCGGCCGGATGACGGGGAACCTGGTCTGGTTGCGGTCCGGTGTCGCAGTTTCTTCGGCGGGCTTAGTCGTCGTAGCCGTGGCCGCTCCGTCCTCGGGCTGGACGTATCTCGGGATGTACTTCAGCAGGGAACTGTATTTCGCTGCGAAAGCGGCGTTTGCGGAGAAGACGTCGGTGATGCCCTTCCTGCAGATGCTCTCAAGCTCGCGGACTGCGGGTTCGTATCCGTTTGCCGCTGCCTCGTGGAGCATGACGATCGCAGTCATTTCGTCCTTTTCGACCTTGAAATCCTCGTTGCCGGCCATGAATATCTTCGAGAGCGCCACCGCCGCGAGCGGGCTGGTCTGGACGGAGCGGAACGCCGGGTCGAGGCTGGTGGGGTCGTAGTCTTCGCCTTCGACCTTTTCAAGTTCCTCGAGGTAGGCGTTGAAATAGCTCGGATACTTGAGCTTGTAGTCATGCTGGACGAGCAGGTCGGTGTACTTCTGCGCGAGTTCGGGGACGGGCTCCGGCACACCGTAGCGGGCGCCGCCGCGGGTATAGAGCTTGACGAGCAGGTCCATAGAGGTCACATGCCCCTTGTCGGCCGCCTTGATCATGTATTCGAGGGATTTCTTGAAGTCGCGGCTCTTGTTGTCCGTGCCGCCGGAACGGTAGCAGACGGAAAGCGTGTAGAGCCAGTCGGGGTCTTCGGGGTGCGGATCGAGTTCGAGCGCCCAGATCATGCGGGCGTATTCGCGGCTGCCTGCCTCGCGGAAATAGTCCTCGACGGCGAGGAAGTAGCCGGCGTTGGACGCCATGTGGAGGCGTTCGAAGTAGTCGGACTGCGCGCGCTTGTCGTACTGTCTCGCGCGGACTTTGCCGTCCTTGAATTCCTTGGCTTTCAGGTAGATGTCCTCGGCAGACCAGCTCATCTGGACGTTTTTGCGGATGACGTCCCTGGCCTTGCGGAGGTCGTTTGCGAGGATGTAGAACTTGAACAGGTTGTACGGATCGTCCTGTTTTTCGACGTGGCGGAGCATGCGCTTCGCGGCGGTCTCCCTCGTTTTTGCGGAGGCGAGTGCGAGGTCGTAGTAGTTGTATCCTTTCTCTTCGTCGACCGGGACAAACCCTTTTCCGAACGTGTAGATGTCGCCGAGGTCGATGGCGGCGTTCAGGTCGCCGTAACGGACCGCGAGCTCGTAGATCTCAAGGGATTTCTGGATTTCCTTGGGGAAGATCGTGCCGGAGAAGGTGTTGCTGGCCAGGAAGTATGCCGCGACGGGGTCGCCGGCGCGCGCCTTGCGCTCCAGGAATTTCGAGAAGTCGTTGACCTTGCCCGCCGCGCGGAGCATGTTGATGATCTCGGGGATGCGCTTCTCATTCTTCGTGAAAACGTCGAAGAACTCGAACATCGCGGCGTCGGGATTAGCCTTCAGCCCGATGGAGTCGATTCCCTTCATGAAAATGCGGGCGAGGGCGAGGCGCGCCTTTTCGTTCTGGACGGAGGCGAAGAGGTAATAGCGGAACGCCAGGTCGAGGTTGGGCTGCACGCCCTTTCCGTTTTCGTAGCATTCGCCGAGGAGAGCATGGACGTCGAAATACTGTTCGGCGGAGAAATCCTGGGACGGCGAGAGCTTGGCGAGTTCGAGCAGATACTCGAAGGCCGTTTTCTGTCCGGACCGGAGCGAACCCATCCCGGAGAGGCGGGAGACCGCGAATTCGTAGCGGGCGGCGACGCTGCCGAGCTCGGCAGCGCGGTTGAGGTAACGCTGGACGTCGCGGTCATTGTCCTCCTTGCGGATATGGAGCTGGCCGTTTTTTGCGAGTTCATACAGGCGGAAAGCCGCATTGGCATTGCCTCTGGCTTCCTGGGCGAGAAGGGCTGCATGCTCGGGGCGCTGGGCATAGAGCGCAGGCGCGAGCAATGCGGCACAGCAGATGGCGGTAAAAGTCTTTTTCATGGTCACACCTCGCGTAGTTATGCGTTTACTTGGAGACCTTTGGATTTGAGGTAGGCTTTGAGCTCGCCGATGTCGATCATGTGGAAATGGAAGACGGAAGCGGCGAGGAGAATGGAGGCGCCCGCCTCGGCTGCCTCAAGGAAGTGCTCCATCGTCCCCGCTCCGCCGGAGGCCACGATCGCGGCCCGGCAGTTCCGGGCGAGGGAGCGGATAAGCGGGAGATCGTATCCGGTGCGTGCGCCGTCGCCGGCCTTGCTGGTCGGGAGGATGACGTTGACTCCGGTGTCGTCGACGAACTTGGCGAATTCGAGCGCATCCGTGCCGGTTGCAGTGCGTCCGCCGTTGATGTACACTTCATAGCCGGACGGCATAGCCTTGTTCGCGTCCACGTCGATGGCCGCGGTGATGCGGTCCGCGCCGAACTCCCTGACCAGGCTGGCGAGGAGCTTGCGGTTCTTATATGCGGCCGAGCTGATGGAGATGCAGTCCGCGCCGGCGGAGAGCACGGCTTCCGCGCTCTTCTCGTCGCTGATGCCGCCGCCGACGGTGAACGGGACGGTCGCGGCCGCCGCGACGGATTTGACGACGTCGAGGAGCGTTCCGCGGTTTTCGACCGTGGCGTTGATGTCGAGGAGGGCGAGCTGGTCCGCGCCGGCGGCGCAGTAGGCTTCCGCACAGGCGACGGGGTCTCCGGCATCGGCGATATCGACGAAATGGACGCCTTTGACGACGCGTCCGTTCTGCATGTCCAGACAAGGCATGATTTGAACTTTGTTCATAGGAACTCCTGAGGGTAAGTTGCGGTGAATAATTTTCCCATCTATATAATAAACCGGAATGAGCTTAATTCAAGCGGAAAAACAAAAAAACGGCTTTTTTTTTTGAAAAAAACGGGGTCATTTCAGAAAATAAAGCGATTTGAAGAAAAAATACCCGCGAAAATGGGAGAAACACTTTCGCGGGCACCAAGGAAAAGAAAGGCTGTTTCGGGGGCGGATCAACGCCGTACGAGCGTTGATATCGCGCTGGATGTGGAGGACGGGCGGCTTGCGACGGTGGCACCGCTTCGTTTCGCGGTTTCCTTCGTTTTTTCCGCCTTCAGCTGGCGGTCGCGCTCCTCGCGTCTGGCCTGCACAAGCGCGTCCTCGCGGACTTTGCGCTCATGGAGGGCTTTCTGCGCGGCGGAACGCTCCGCAAGCCATTCCTCCCTGGAGAGTTGAGGTTGGACGTGCATGTATTTGAGCGTGCGTTCGGCGATGGCTTTGAACGTAGGGCCGGAGGCGGAACCGCCGTAGCGGCTGCCGACCGTGGGATCGTCGCAGGTGACGAGCAGGACGAACTTCGGGTCTTCGGCGGGGACGAACCCGACGAACGAGGCGTAGTAGCGGTTGGAATACTGGCCGTTGATGACCTTCTGCGCGGTCCCGGTCTTGCCCGCCACATGGAATCCCTCGATGGCCGCTTCCGTGCAGGTCCCGCCCGCTTCGGTCACGCCGATCATCATGTCGGTAATCATCTTTTTCGTGGTCGGGTTTGCGAAGATGCTCTTGCGTTCCTTGATCACGGGCATGACCCGGACGTCGTCGCCTCGTTCGATACGGTCGACGATGCGGAGATTGACCTTGTAGCCGCCGTTTGCGATCATGCAGTAGGCGCGTGCGAGCTGGAGCGGGGAGACCGCGATGCCCTGGCCGATGCAGAAACGCGAGACGGAGAGGGAGTCCCATTTTTCGAGGGGACGGAAGATGCCGGAAGTCTCCGGCTTGAGCTGGATCCCGGTCTTCTGACCGAATCCGAACGACCTCAGTGCGGTGTCAAGGTTTTTCGCTCCCATCATGACCGAGACTTTTGCCGTGCCGATGTTGCTGGACTGCTTGATGACCTCGGTCACGGGGACCTTGCCGACGTTGTGCGTGTCGTGCAGGAGGCGGCCCGCATACTTCCAGACGCCCTGCTCGCAATCCACGACGGATCCGGGCGTCACGAAGCCCTTGTCGAGCGCGTAGGAGATCACGAACGGCTTCATGATGGAGCCGGGCTCCAGTGCGAGCTCGGAGAGCCGGTTCGCGGAGGATTCGGGGGTCATAGTGGTGCGGTCGTTCGGATTGAATGTGGGGCGCTGTGCCGCGGCGAGGACGTCGCCGGTCGAGGGATCGACGAGGACCGCCCAGGCGGCATGCGGCTTCACGCGTTCGCACATGAGGTCGAGCTCCTCCTCCACGATGGCCTGCAGGGGTTCGCGGATGGTAAGGAAGATGTCGTAGCCGTCGAGCGTGGGTTCGCTTCGGGAGTTCGCAAAGGTCACATGGCGGCCGTTTCTGGCGCGTTCGTAGACCATGGAGCCGGAGGTGGCCGTCATGGCGTCGTTGAAGGACCGCTCGATGCCCTGGATCGGGACGAACGTGTCATAGGAGACGTTCGTAAGGCCGAGGATGTTCGCGAGCATCGTGTTTTTCGGGTATTTCCTGCGGTAGGAGCTGGTGAAGGAGATACCGTGGAAAGAAAGTTCCTTCACTTTTTCCTTGAGCATTTTCGCCGTCTCGTATTCGATGCCGGTTGCGATCACGGCGTAATGGCAGTCCTGTTCCTTCTTTTCTCCGTTGGTGTCCGTCGAGGTGATCGAACGGCGTTTCAGGCGGCGGAAGACTTCGTCGGAATTGATGTTTCCGCAGTGTTTTTCGAAGAAATCGGCGATCATGCGGCATTCGGTTTCGGTTTTCTCCTCGTCCTTCTTATTCAAGATGAAGATGTTGGCCGGGTCGCCGATGATGTCCATCGTGGGCAGGTTCCCGACGAGGAGCGATCCGTCGAAGTCGAAGATTTCGCCGCGCGTGCCGTGCGTCTCGATCCTGGTCGTATAGGTGTTCTGCGCCTTTTCGAAGAGTTCGCCGTGACGCGCGATCTGTACAGTGTAGAGCGTGCGTGCGACGTAGCCGAACCCGCAGATGAGCAGGATGTACACGAGAGCCATGCGGATGGCCATGGAGCGGAACAGAGTCATGTCGGGCGTCCTTTCTGTGTGCGGGGTTCGGGTTCGGTTTACTGGATCTCTCCGGCGGAGGTCTGCATCGTGCCGGCGGAAGTGTCCGCGACGCGGGTGTCGCCGCCGTAGAGGGACGGGGTGGTGACGCGGCCTTCGAAACGTTTCATGTAGCGCACCTGGCTCGGATTGACCGCATGAAGCGCGAGGTTGTACTGACGGATTTTCGCGTTGATGTTTTCCCAGGATTTGAGCTGGGCGAGCTCAAATTCCTTCATCTTGATCTCTTTCTGTTTCTCTTCGATCTGTTTCCGGATCTCGGAGGCCTCGCGTGCGAGCTGCTCGGTCTTGTCGTTCAGGTGCACCCGGGCGATGAACGCGGCGGCGATGATGATCATCATCACTCCCATCTTGAGGATCAGTCCCGCGACCCAGGGGGTTCCCGTCCGTCCGGTTCCGGCTCCGTCTTCCGACGGATTGGTCTTTTTCGTGAATTTGTTCATGTGTGTGTCCCGCTCTCTCGTGTTATGGTTAAAGTTTTTCTGCAGCACGCAATTTCGCACAGGCGGCCCTCGGGTTGGCGGCGAGCTCGCGTTCGTCGGCCTCCACGGGCTTTTTGGTCAGGGGTTTCAGGACGGCGCGCCAGGAGCAGATGCAGACCGGTGTGCCGGGCGGACATTTGCAATTCATCGCCATTTCCCGGATGAAGTTCTTGACGATGCGGTCTTCCAGCGAGTGGAAGCTGATGACCGCCATGCGGCCGCCGGGGGCCAGGAGATCGACTGCCGTCTGAAGGCCTTCGCGGAGTTCGTCGAGTTCTCCGTTGACGGCGATTCTGAGGGCCTGAAACGCGAGGGTGGGAGCGGGCGGACCTTTGCGTCCGCCCCTGCTGCGGTGGAAACCGCCGAGCACGTCGTCGCAGACGGAGGCCAGGTCACCGCAGGTGAGGAAGGGTTTGGTTTGACGGAGTTCGACGATACGGCGGGCGAGGCGGCGTGCCTCCCGGATTTCGCCGTAGTCGCGGAATATGGTAGCGAGATCCTCTTCTGATTGCGTGTTGACGAGATCCGCGGCCGTGCGTCCGCGGGAGCGGTCCATCCGCATGTCCAGCGGGGCTTCGGCGAACCGGAACGAGAAACCGCGTTCCGCATCGTCGATCTGCCTGGAGGACACGCCGATGTCAAGGAGTATGGTGTCGACCTTGTCCCAGCCGAGCGAAGCCGCGCGGTCGGCCATGCGGGAGTAGTCGGAGTGCATGAGATGGACGCGGTCCCCTGCGAAGGCGAGGCGTTCGCGCGTCGCCGCCAGGGCCTCTTCGTCACGGTCGAGGCCGAGCAGTTCCGCTTCGGGCTTGCATTTCAGGAGCAGCGAGCTGTGTCCGCCGTAGCCCACGGTGCCGTCGATGATGCGGCGGACGGTGCGGGATTCGGGCGCGAGGAACGAGCAGACGGCCTCCGGGAGCACGGGGATGTGCTGCGGGGCGGTGGTCCGGTTTTCCTGTATGTCCATGGTCTGCGTCATGCCGCTGTCTCCTTAATCCAGTACGTCCAGGAAGCTGTCGCCGGTTTCGTTGAATGCCTCGAACTCGGCTTTCCAGCGGGCTCCGTCCATGATCTGGCCGAAGTTGCCGGACGCGATGAAGGCGACGGTATCCTTGAGCTGGGCGAAATCCATCAGGATCTGCGGGATCTGGATGCGGCCCTGTTTGTCGCACTGAAGTTTGAACGTGCGGGCGCCCAGTTGACGCAGTTTCTTGAGGTCGGCGGGATTCGAAACGGAAAGGGAATTCAGTTTGGCTCCGATGCGCTCGTCGTACACTTCCTCCGTGTACAGCTGGAGCGTCTGGTCGCGGCCGGGGATGAGCACGAAACAACCGCTCGGGGACTGCGTGCGCCAGTCCGAGGGGACGGCGACACGGTGCTGACTGTCGAGCTTGTACTCGCAGTTCCCGCTCAGAATGCAGAAGTTTGAGGTTGTTTTCGAGTCGTTTGCCATGGTCGTTTTCGAGATTCCCGAAGACTCCTTTCGGAGTCCCCTATTTTCACCTTTCTTCCCCTAATTTACCCTATGTCCTCCATTTTTCAAGCCCTTTTTTGATTTTTTTTCGATTTTTTTTTGGTTTTTTTCGATTTTGCCCTTTTCGGCTCCACTTTTTGCCCCTTTTTTCGTCAAAAATGCGAAAAAAAAGCCGTCGGATGCGATCCTGCATCGGACGGAATCCGCGAAAGAAAAAAGTGTCGAAGGAATAGCCTCACGTGCACGCCCGTACCCATGCACTCACGCACCTCATGATGCACTCACGCACTCATCAGAATGAATAGGACCTATACGTCCCATACGTCCTATGTGACCTGTCTCTGAGCTCGGATAAGGGGGCTTTCCGTGAGGTGTGCAAGGCAGGATGAGAGCAAAATGCCGCCTCGTATTTGAGGTGGAGACGAGCTGGAATCCGGGAAAAAACGCTCCCGCAAGTGAGGTAGAGATGAGTTGAAAACACGATAAAAAAACCGCCCCGTGAAATGAGGCGGAGACAAGACCGATTTGAGCTTGCCGGAGGAGTGCGGGAGAAGGAAGGCCGTCAGAGCGTCGGGACGACCTTCTTAATCGATCCGTCAGAGTTGAATTCGAGCTTGTCGATGCAGACTTCGCGGTGGAATCCGGGACCGTCCATGACGCGTCCGTTCTGCCAGGCGAACCTGTGGTACACGATACGCCATTCGTCGTCCGTGCCGTGCACCTTCAGGATCTGGTGGTGCCCGGTGCCGAGAATGCCGCGCGCCGGGTCCTTCTCGATCACCACGTTGTCGGGCGGGACGGTGAGGTCGCCGAGCGGAGAATCCGCCGTAGCGTAACGGACATGGTAGTTCGGGCTGCCGGTGTCGTCGACGGACCAGCTGAAGTAATATTTGCCCCCTCGATAGATCACATTTGTGCCCTCGCGGAAGGTGCGGCCGGGGCGGAACACTTTCACCGTCTCCCGCTTCACTCTGAGCATATCGTCGGCGAGTTCGGCGCCTGCCATGTAGCCGTTGCCCCAGTACAGATAATATTTCCCGCTCACGGGATCGTGGAAGACGTCCGGGTCGATCTCCTGTCCGCCTCGCACGCCCTCGGGCTTGAAGTCGATGACCGGCCTGCCGATGTCGATGAACGGCCCGAGCGGGTCGTCGGCCACGGCGCATCCGATGCACTTGCGCCCGTCGCCCTTCAGCGCGCCGCAGAAATAGAAATAATATTTGTAGGAGCCGTCGGGCTGTCTGCGCTCCATGATGCACGGCGCCCAGGCGTTGCCGCCCGACCACTTCACGTCCTCGCCGAGCGTGAGGATGGTACGCTCGAACTTCCATTCCTTCAGGTCGGATGAAGAGAAGACCTGGAAATCCTTCCCGCCCCAGCCGGGGAACCCGTCGTGCGTGGGGTAGATGTAGTATTTGCCGGTTTTTTCGGCGTAGAGCGTGCCGGGGTCGGCGTAGAACGCCTCGATGATCGGGTTGTGCTGCGCCGGGAGCTCGAATTTGTCGGGCCTGCCCCATATTTTGAGGAGTGCGTCCAGCTCGGAACGCGCGATGGCGACCACGCTGCCGCGGCGCGGGGTGAAGTCGAGGGAGAAATCGCCCTGCGAGAACGTCTTCATGTCCGTGGTTTCGGCGAAAAACCATTGTTTGTCCCAACGGTAGGCCATGAAGACATACTTGTCTGTATTCACGAGCGGGAATGTGCCGGAGCCTTCGACAAAAGAATCGGATTCGAGCTTGAAATCCGGTTCGGGCGCGGTCCATTTGCCGGGGAAAAGCGTGTCGGAGACGAGCTTGTCTTTGCCGAAGAACATGTGGTACTTGCCGCCGAACGGGATGACGGCCGCTTCCATCGTGCGGGTGCTGTTGCATTCGAACATGATCTGCGGTTCTCCCTCGAGATCCGTGAACTTGTCGTTTGCGTACACGCCGTAGACCTTATTGTTGTTGCCGCCGTTCCTGAATACCAGCGTCAGGTACACCAGGTATTTCTTCTCCGCCGGATCGTAGATCGCATGAGGAGCCGCCACGGTCAGGAAGTCCCGGATGCGGGGGATGCCGGGGAAACGCTCCGGGAAGAGGATGGTCTTCTGCGACCAGCCGATCAGGTCGTCGGACTTCATGAGCAGGAGTCCGCATTGTGAGTCCGGGGTATTGAACGGGGACGTCTCCGTGGCGAGCATGAAGAATCCGCCATCCTCGGCCCGCATCAGGTAAGGTTCCCGGATGCCGCCGATGCCGGAGGGCGTTTTTACGTAAATGACCGGCATCCCGCTGTTGAGCGCGAAGAAATGGCGCCCGTCCGTGCTTACCGCGAAGCAAACCGAATTCTGCCCCGGGCTGTTTTCCGGTGTGTAGGCGAAGAGATAGCAGGTGCGGTCCTTCGGCGCGGGAACGGGATACGGCTTCTGTGCGACCGCCGCGAACGCGACGGCCAGGATGCAGAGCGCGGAGAGAAGAAATTTCGGGAGGCGGGCGGAGGGGGTGCGGGATATCATGGGCGGTCTCCTGAGGACAATGCGCCTGCACGCGGCGCATCGTCCCGTATTGCGGACGGGGGTTGATCGGACGAATCGGCATAATATACAGTCGTTTCCGCGGGAAATCAAGAAAACGGAACCGGTTTTATGCGCGGATGGCGCGCGCATTCCCGCGAAAAACTCTATAAAAAAGGAGAGAAACGACTGGTTATTTCCGAAAAATGCAGTATATTATATGGGCTCGTTTTTCGGAGGCGGCGCCTCCACTGCGGCAGTGCCCGGCTCCGCTCGGGCACGGGGAAGCAATGCCTCCACTGCGGCAGTGCCCGGCTCCGCTCGGGCACGGGGAAGCAATGCCTCCACTGCGGCAGTGCC
>JAFXYP010000069.1 GCA_017541665.1 Lentisphaeria bacterium
TCCTTTTCCATGAGGAAACCGGCGACGGAGGTGCCGATGTACTTGGTGATGACGGCGGTGGAGGCGTGGGCGCGGTGGGCGGTGCCGAACGCGTCGTTGCAGTAGATGTCGCCGTAGGAGGCGAGCTTCTGGGCGAGGACTTTCTGCTTTTCCTTGAGTTCGGCCTTCTTCGCCTTGAACTCCTCGTCGCTCTGGCCTTCCTTCTGTTTGAGCTTGCCCTGTTCTTCCTTGTAGAAGCGGGTGTTCTCGAGCATCACGACGTCGCCGGGCTTCATGGCTTTGACGATGTCGTCGGCGTTGGCGCAGTCGGGTGCGAAGGTAACGGGCTTGCCGAGCATCTTGGAGAGGTATTCGGCGACGGGCTTCAGGCTGAAATCGGCCTCGTAACCCTTTTCGGCGGGACGGCCGAGGTGGCTCATGAGGACAAGGCTGCCGCCCTGTTCGAGGACATACTGGATGGAGGGCAGGGCGCCCTTGATGCGGGTGTCGTCTTTGATGACGCCTTCCTTGATGGGTACGTTGAAGTCGACGTGCATGACAACGCGTTTGCCTTTGAGATCGACGTCGCGCAGGGTTTTCTTATTCATGGAAAAACTCCGTTTGTTGAATGTGAAAAGAAAAAGTCGGTTTTGGAAAGAAAGCGGGACGGGCGGAATGCCGCCCGCCCCGCGGGATTTCAAGCAAGAATACCTTGAAAACAGCTTACTTCGCGATGACGCGGGCCATTTCGAGGACCTTGTTGGAATAGCCCCACTCGTTGTCGTACCAGGAGAGCAGCTTCACGAAGGTCGGATCGAGGACCATGGACTTGTCCGCATCGAAGATGGAGGTGCGGGCATCGCCGCGGAAGTCGGTGGAGACGACGGCGTCTTCGGTGTAGCCGAGGATGCCCTTGAGTTCGCCTTCGGAGGCTTCCTTGATGGCGGCCTTGATCTCTTCGATCGTGGCGGGCTTCTCAAGTTCGGCCGTGAGGTCGACGATGGAGACGTCGGAGGTCGGGACGCGCATGGAGATGCCGGTGAGCTTGCCGTTGAGGTCCGGGAGAACCTTGCCGACGGCCTTGGCGGCGCCGGTGGAGGACGGGATGATGTTCTCGAGGATGCCGCGGCCGCCGCGCCAATCCTTCTTGGACGGGCCGTCGACGGTCTTCTGGGTGGCGGTGGCAGCGTGGACGGTGGTCATGAGGCCGCGCTTGATGCCGAACTTCTCATGGATGACCTTGCTCAGCGGAGCGAGGCAGTTCGTGGTGCAGGAGGCGTTGGAAATGATGTCCTGGCCGGCATAGGTCTTGTCGTTGACGCCGAAGACGAACATCGGGGTGGCGTCCTTGGACGGAGCGGACATGATGACTTTCTTGGCGCCGGCGGCGATGTGGGCGCGGGCCTTTTCATCGGTGAGGAAGAGACCGGTGGATTCGACGACGATCTCGGCGCCGACTTCGTTCCACTTCAGGGCGGCCGGATCCTTCTCGGCGGTGAGGCGGATCTTCTTGCCGTCGACAACGAGGAAATTGCCGTCGACCGCGATGTCGTGGTTGAAGATGCCGTGGACGGAGTCATACTTCAGCATGTACGCGAGGTAGTCCGGGTCGAGCAGGTCGTTGATGCCGACGATTTCGATGTCCTTCGCGAAGTTTTCGACGGCGGCACGGAACACCATGCGGCCAATTCTTCCGAATCCGTTGATACCGACTTTGATAGCCATTGTTTTTCTCCTTGGTTTTGAAGGTTGTAAAAGGCTGGGATTGGGTTTTTGAAAATTCAAATGATATAAATATAGCACGCTTTTGGAAATTTACAAGGAAAGAACGCGAGATTCGATAAAAAAATATCGGATTGTGCCTCGCGCGTCTGATAAAATGAGGGAAAGCCGCCGCCGGACGATCCGAAATTGTCCCGATTCGGGACCCGCGGAACGCACCGCCGGACCATCCGTTTTTGTCCGCCGACTCAGCACCCTGCCACCTTCGCCGTCTCCTCCGTGCTTGAGCGTAGCCAAGCACAACCGCCGTGGAGGCCCTGCTTCCCGCGTCACGCGGTTATTAAAACTTGTCGGGCGCAAGCGGGTTTACCGATGCTCGCAAATGCGAGCCCCAAGCGAAGCGTGGACGCATAGCGTCCTTTTTCACAAGCTCGCGAGCATGCCCTTGCCGGATTCCTCGAAGATGCGCTCCGTGGTGGCGTCGAGGAACGCACCTGCGGCGGTCAGTTCGGCGAACCGGTCGGAACCGTCAGCGCCGAACTTGAGCGTGACCTGTTCGGCTGTGACGCCGGAGACCTTGACGCTGTTTTCGCCGTCCGTGTAGGTCAGCGTTTCGGCGTCCCAGTTCGATTCACTGCCGCTGGCGAACCACAGCGTGACGGAACCGCCCGCGAGCTGTTCCACATTGTCCACGCCCCAGTTGTCGCAGAACGTGAACACGTCGTCGCCTCCTCCTCCGTGCATGTTGTCGTCTCCGATGCCGCCGGCGATCACGTCGTCGCCGGACGCGCCGACGATGCGGTCGTTTCCGGCGTCGCCGAAGAGCATGTTGTTGCCCTTGTTCGCCCAGATGACGTCGTCGCCCGCGCCGCCGCGGATCGTGAGGCCGTCGCCGATGTATTCGAACTGCTGGCTGGTCATGTCCACGATGTCGTCGCCCGCGCCCGCACGGATTTCCTGAATCCTGTACAGTCTGGCGGTCTGTTCCTCGATCTCTTTCGGCAGTTCGGTATAGACATCGTCCACGAAGATCGCGTCGCCGTTCTCGCCGTCGGTCAGGCACAACACATTCGGGTCGGCGGAACCGAAGAAAAGATTTTGAATCCTTCCTTTTCCCTTTGCGGAAATGATATCATTTGTTCCGGTCCAGTCGTTGATGGAGCCGACGTGCTGCGCGCAATAGAACCGGCTCCATGTTCCGTTCGGCATGGCGAAGAACAGGTCGTCGCTGCCGTCCTCGACTGCCTGCACGACCTTCGGCACGGCTTCTTCGGGGGCAGCCTCGGATACGATCGGTTCCCCGACCGCCCAATCGCTGTTGGCGTCCGCCTTCACACGCCACTGGTATGTCTCTCCTGGCAAATCCGGCATATCGACAGCGCCGCCCATCGTGACAACCCGGACAACATGCTCGAAATTGTCCGTCGAGTATTCCACGATATATCCGTTTGCTCCGGTCGTCTCCCACGACACCTGCTCCGCCGTTCCGGTCGGCCCTGTCGGCGTCATGTCCGGCACCTCGACCGTCACGGACAATATGCCGTCCGCCAGGTTCAGCGTGTAGTCGTCGTATCCGACCTTGACCGTTTCCCCGACCGTGAGCGCACCAAGCTCATTTCCGGCATTGTTCACCACGGAGATCGTGCCGGCGAACTCCGTCGCACCGTTCGCGAGAGCATAGACAAAGCTTCCCGGCTTCCATTCATCATCCACAGTGAGCGTGTACAGCGGCGTCCCCTGAATAACAGACAAATCATTGATCAGAGCTTCCGCTCCCGCTTCCGTCTGCCTCAGGTCGAAGTCAAGGATCCCGCCGTTACTGACAAAAACGTCCACCCCGCTTTCGAACACCATCTTCCCCGTGACCGTGCCCCCGGAGCGAACATAGAGCACACCGCCTCTATTGACCGTCATGTGGTTCGCCACGCCGCCGGAGCTGACAAAGCCGCCGCCGGAGTTGAGTGTGGTATTGTTCGCCACGCCGCCGGAGCTGATATAAAAGATACCTCCGGAGTTGACCGTCGTGCTATTCGCCGTGCCGCCGGAGGAGACGTACATGCTGCCTCCGTTGACCGTGTTACTGTCCGCCATACAGCCGCTGGAAACATAGAGCCTGCCTCCGGAGTTGACCGTCGTGCTATTCGTCGTACCGCCGGAGGAGACGTGCATGCTGCCTTCGGAGTTGACCGTGGTATTGTCCGCCATGCCACCGGAGGAGACGTGCATGCTGCCTCCGGAGTTTATCATCGTGCTGTCCACGGAACCGCCGATCACATACATCTCGCAGTAATTGTTGACCGTGGTGCCATTCGCCGTGCCGCCGGAGGAGACATACATTTTTGTTCCTTCATAAAGGATGTTGTTGTCCGCCGTGCCGCCGGAGGAAACTTTGAGGTTGCCCATGTAAACCAATGTGTCATGGAAGAACTCGCCGTTTTTCACATCGGCAGTACCGCTGCTGACGACAAGCCCGTCGGATGTGTAGGGTGACGGGGTGTCCCCTTCTCCGATCTTTAGAGACAGTACGCTGTCCACCAGGTTAAGCGTATAGGCTGTATCCGAAATCGTAACAGTTTCGCCGATTGAAAGTGTGCCGAGTTCTTTTCCTGCCATATCTGCGACCGTAATCGTCTTGTTGAAACTGTCTGCTTTTTCTGCAAGTGTGTAGGTTCCCTCCGCCTGATTCGCATTGACCGTAATGGTGTAAAGAGGAGAACCGGAAATACGGGAGAAGTCGTTGATTCTTGCTGCGGTGCCCGGCAGGATATTTGTCAGATCGAAATCCACGATCGCACCGCTGAGCAGAGTGATTATGGTGTTCAGACAAGCCGTTCTTCCGGTCAGCTTTCCACCAGAGCTAACTATGAGATTGAGATTGTCCCCAATGATTGTAGTGCTGTTCGCCACGCCGCCGCTGATTCTGAGCTTGCCGCCGCGGTTGACCGTGGTGTCATTCGCGGTGCCACCGGAATACACGATTGCACTGTAACCGGATTCAATGCTCATGGATTCCATGATGTCGGTTTTCCCGATCAATCTGCTGCCGTTTCCGTATCCGTAATAGACATTTGCGTCCCGCTCAAGAAATATGATTTCAGCGCCTGCATCGGCATAATAGCTTCCCTGCCATGGATTGAAGGCGATCGTCGCCGTTCCGCCGCTGGAGACAACGACCGTGCTCCAGCCGTTGATCGTGGTGACGTTCGCCGTTCCGCCGCTGTAAACATAAAGACAGCCGCGGCTGTTGACCATGGTGTTGTTTGCCGTTCCGCCGCTGTAGACATAGAATTCGCCGCCATTGACCGTGGTGCCGGTCGCCGTGCCGCCGTCGAGGATTTTGAGCTGACCTCCGCCATTGACCGTGGTGCCGGTCGCCGTGCCGCCGTCGAGGATTTTGAGCTGACCTACGACGTTGACATTGACATCGACCGCAGACCATTCGGAGGAGATGTCTTTCGTTTCATTCGTCAGGTCACCGGAAAATATATTCTTCTTGATGGAAACCGTAACGGTGAGGCTGGAACCGTCCAGAGACAGCAGGTAGTTGGTCTTGTCAACGGTGAGCGCGTTGCCGACCGTGAGCGTGCCGAGCTTCCAGCCGGAGGTGTTCTGTACCGTGATCGTGCCGTTGAATCCCGCCGCCCCTTCCGCGAGCGCATAGACGCCAATCGTCTGCGTGTCGGACACCGTGAGCGTGTAAGTCGGCGTCCCCTGGATGATCGACAGATCATTGACCAGAGCCGCCCCTCCCGCCTCCGCCTGCCTCAGGTCGAAGTCAAGGATCCCGCCGTTACTGACGAAAACGTCCGCCCCGCTATCGAACACCAACTTTCCCGTGACCGTGCCCCCGGAGCGAACATGGAGATCGCCGCCATTGTTGACCGTGGTGTCGATCACCGTTCCGCCGGAGCTGACATCAATGCCGCCGCCGGAATTGAGCGTGGTTTCGTTTGCCACGCCGCCAGAGCTGACACGAAAGATGCCGCCGGATTCGACCGTAGTGTTGTTCGCCGTTCCGCCGCTGCGAACATAAAGATAGCCGCGGCTGTTGACCATGGTGTTGTTTGCCGTTCCGCCGCTGAAGATTATGATTCTGCCGTCATCAGAGACTGTCATGCTGTTCGCCGTGCCCCCGAAATCGACAACGAGACGGCCGTTGGAGTTGACTGCGGTACTGTTTGCCACGCCGCCGCCTGAAATGATGAGACCACCATTAGTGCTGACCGTAGTGTTGTCCGCAATGCCTCCGCTGAAGACATGGAGAGAACCATGGGATTCGACAGTCGTTTTGTTGGCGGTTCCATCAGCCATCACAAACATGGAACCGTCAGTACCGGAAATGCTCTTCGAAGACATTTCCTGTGCATGCGACAGAAGCTGATCGTTGGCTCCGTAATACACCCCGGAATACTGACTGACAAATGTTACATTCGCTCCAGTAACGATATCGACATATCCGACACACGGAGTCCAATCCACATCCGTTGCCGTGCCCCCGAACCGGACTTGGAGAGATCCGCCGGAATTGACCGTAATGCCGTTCGCCGTGCCGCCGGAGGAGACAACGAGATTGCCGTTGGCTTTGACCGTGGTGTCGATCGCCGTGCCGCCGCCGGAGATAATGAGTGTGTCGCGTAAAATGATATTGTTCGCAATGTCGCCGCTGGATAAGTCGTCCATTTCGAGCACGCCTTTCGTTGTTCGTGTTATGATTCATTGTGATTCATTCATTACTATAGCCGTTAAAAGGAAAATATCAAACACTTTTTTGAAACAAATCTCTTTGGGGAAAAAAATGAAAAAACACGCTGCGTCATGCTGTGCCGGTGGAAAAACCGGGGTCTCCGCTGCGGCAGTGCGCGGCTTTCGCTCGTGCACATCGCGCCGCCTCGGCTTCCTCGTTCATGCCCGGCGATCTTTTTCGTTTGCCGCGAGACGCGGGAGGCAGGGTCTCCACTGATACGGTGCGCGACTAACGTTCGCGCACGATAAAATAAAATAGGGCAAATAGGGCAAAATGAGGCGGACAGGGGAGATACGCCTTATCCGCCTAATAATCTTTACCACTCCGTGTCGTCGCGGAGCACGGCAAAACCGCAGTCGAGGCTCCGCCTCGTGCTCAAGCGAAGCTGAGAGCACTACTCGACACCGCTCGCGGTGGGGTTTACTTCGCGGTCAGGAAGGAAACACCACCACAAAAAAACTCTGCCATGCGCGTCTCGCGGCAAATCAAATGTGTGCGAGCACGGGCGAGCTTTCCGAGGCGGCGCAGCCGCCCCCAGCAAAGCGGGGGCGCGAATGCGTCCAATACTTCAAATCCTCGGAAAGCCCGTTATTCTCTTGCGGCGGGATCGTCAGAAGAAGTCGAGGAAGCCTTTCTCCTTTTCCGGCTCTGCGCCGAGGACTTTCAACACCTCGGGATCGAAACTGAAATGCTCCTCCAGCGTGACTTCTTTCTCGACCCTTTTCTTTGCGGAGCTGTCCCAGACTTTATCTTTCATCGTCAGGTCCGTGCGTGCGCCGTATTTCAGGAGGACCTTCGCCGTCTCGTAATTCTTGTAGCTCAAAGCCATATACAGGCCGGACGATTCGTACGGATGTTTGGTGTCTCCGGGCGTTTTGGGGAAATCCGGCACGAACCCGTGCTTCAGGAGCAACTCCATGATTTTGGTTTGGCCTCCGTGGGCGGCGATTTCAACAGGATAATGCTCGCCCGCACGGCGGTAATCGTCAGGCGAAACCTTCACTCCGTGTTCGAGCAGCAGTTCCGCCATTTCCAGATGACTGTCCGACAGGGCATGCATGATCGGCTTGCTGCGGGAGACTTTGTCCGCCTCGTTGACGTCCGCTCCTGCGTCGAGATATTCCTTCACCAACTCAAGGTCGTTCCACATGATCGCCGCCCAGAACGGCTTTTTGAATCCGCGCGCTTCCAGCATGTCCACCATTTCCTGCGTTCCCTGCAGGTACGCATTGAACCTGGGGGTGCGGGTGGAAACCGAGTTTTCAGGTTTCTCCGGGTCCAGCCCTTTTTCCAGGAAGAACTTGAACGCGTCGGTGTTCCGGTACAGCGCGGCATAGTTGAAACACTTGTCCCAGTCTTCCCCGGACATCCGATCGCGGTATTCCCAGAAAAGAGGAAGGAGATGTTCCTGTTTGGACAGCATCAGACCGCTGATGTTCTTCTCCTTGAATGTCGCACCGGCGGCGAGCAGCGTCTTCACCGTCTCCGTGTGGGGGAAGCCATCTTTAGGGGAGAGCGCGTATTCCAGCAGGGTTTTCCCTGCAACACCCCCGCCGGTCGGCTCGATCGGCGTGTTGACGGCCGCCAGATTTTCCTCGTTCTCCAACGCCTTCTTCAGCCCGTCGGCATTGCCTTCCCGGACCAGCGTGAACAGCGACGGTCTGGTTCCAGCCTGGATCCTGCCCATGATCTCGGGATCGACCTTGAAGTTCTGCTCCAGAAGATACTCCAGAACGGTCTTTCCATTCGGGATTTTCTGATTGAAGTCGAAGCCGTTCTTCACAAGCAGATCGAAAGCTTTTTTGTTATTTGTCCTCGCGGCTTCCGCGACGCAGGCCGCCCCCATTTCCGTGGGGATCAACGCGGCTCCGCCGTGGTTCAGCACGAACTCGAAGATTTTGTTTTTCCGTTCAAGAAAATACTGGTCCCGGTATTGGGGAGACTGCTCAATCGCGCGAGACAACAGAGGCACCTGCACCTTGCTGGTTCCCATTGTTGCGTTCACGTTGAAATCGAGGTCCTTCCCCTCGCACAGCTTAAGCAGTTCGTCATACTTCGCGCCGACGATCAGGTCTTGCGCCAGCTTGATCTCCTCCTCCGTCTTCGGGAACGTGTCGCCGGACTGCTGTTTCACATCCTCAATTCGCTTGTCCAGCGCATCCTGTCTGGCCTGTTCTTCCGCTTGTTTTCGCTCGGCTTCCCTCCTGTCCGCTGCCTGGACCATCCGCCGCATCGTCATATCGGCGTCCATTTTCTTTTTCTGAAGGGGCCGGTATTCGCGGATCGCATTCGCCTGTTCCTTCGAAATGCCGCCGCGCGGGATTTCCAGATATGTAGTCTTCCTTCGGGGCGAAATATCGAGCCCGACAATCAGGAAGAGCTTTTTCGCGGATGTTTCCAGCAGGACCATCGGCTGTTCGGCGGCGGTGATGTCCATCGGGACGCCATAGTAGTCGCCCACGAGCTTCGCGGGCTCACTGCACAGGGATTCGATCTTGTCGTCAGGGATCGCCGCGCAGCGCTTGTTGAGGCTCAGCAGCAGGGTGTCGCCTTCCCCGGGATACGCGTCAACGCCGTCGAAATAATCGCACCCGGCATTGACCAGCTCCTTTTTGAAGGGAGTCCCGCGGGGCCGTATCGGAGACTTTCCCTGGGAGAAGAAAACGAAGTCGCCGACCTTCGCGGCGGCGGGGTAGTACACTTTCAGGTCATTCTGGGCCGCCGCGACTTCCTTCATCTTTCCTTCCGCGAGGTTCGGAACGCCCGAACCCGATATGGTGATGGATTTCAGGCCGTCGATCGCCGGCGGCATGTTCAGCAGCGCGGTCAGATCGGGATTCTTTTTCCACGACGTTCCGTCCGGGATGCGGACGTATGCGAGCTGCTGCCACACGTATCCGGGAGAATGGTCCTTGAGCTTGAAAACATAAGTCGACTGGTCCGTTTCATCTTTCAGGAGATAATAGGAATCCGTTTTCATGCCCTGCGACTTTGTCGTCGGTTTTTTTTCCGGGAGAACACCCGTCGACAGGATCGACTTGATTTCGTCTTCCGAGAGAATCATGATCGGCGTTTTCCGCATGTCGATCTCGCCCCGGATGCTGAAATCGAGTCCCGCGGGGCCTTTTTCCGGATTCCGCTCCCGCATGGCAAGCTCGGCCAGCTCCTGAATGTTCGCGGGCTTTCTGAACGGGACCCACTCCGTTTTGCCCGTTGCGAAGGAGAAATGAAAGATTCCTCCGCCCGTGACGGCATCGAACGTCTCCGCAGGCGGATTCAGTTCGAACTCCGCCGTTTTGACGCCGCTTTGAGCGAACGCCGTCAGGGGGGCGGCGAATAAAAGAATGCTGCCGCAGAGGATCGCGGCGATGGTGCTGACCGTTTTGGATTTCATGTCAGGTCCTCCGGTGTTTCTGGTTGGGGGGCATGCTGGACAGTTGTCAACGTTGGAACAGTATTTTGCCGGGCGGCTTATTTCGCGGTCAGGCGTTTCGCGGCTTCGCGCGCTTCGGAGACGATCTCCTCCTCGCCGTCGACGTGGCCGCCGCGCATCAGGATGCGGCCGTCGCAGACGACCGTGTCGATGCAGGAGCTGTCCGCCGCGTACACCATGTCGGAGATCAGGTTGAACCCGGGCACGAGGTTGTGGTTGTTCAGGTCGACGAGCATGCAGTCGGCGAGCCGGCCGGGTTCGATCACGCCCGCGTCGATGCCGAACGCCTCGGCTCCGGAACGCGTGGCGGCGCGGAAGACGTCCGCGGCCTTCATGGCCTTCGGGTCGCCGGTGAGGTCCTTGCCGCGCAGTGCGGCGGTCTTCATTTCTCCGAGCATGGAGAGGGAGTTGTTGGAGGACGCGCCGTCGGTACCGATGACCCAGCGGCATTTATTGAAGAGCGCGGCGCTGTCGTAGCGGAAATGGCCGGAGACGAGCTTCATGTTCGAAACAGGCATGTGGACGAGCACGGAACGGCGTTCGGCGAGGAGTTCGATGTCCTCGTCCGTGAGCGCGACGGAGTGCGCGAGGATGGTCCTGTCCGTGAGGATGCCGCAGCGGTCGACGTAGGCGGTCGGGCTCATGCCGTGCTGCGCCATGCAGTCGTCGAATTCCTTCTTCGTCTCGGCGAGGTGGGTGTGGATGATGAGCCCGTATTTCTCCGCCGTGTCGGCTACGTCGCGCAGGATCTCCTCGGTGGTCGTGTAGATCGCGTGCGGCGCGACGGAGATCATGATGCGGGACGAAACGTTCCCGCGGTTTTCCAGAAGCCAGTCGTTGTCCAGCATGGGGAGGAAAGCCGGGTTGCCCATGGTCTGGCGCAGCATGCCGACGCAGGCGCGCACGCCCATATCCTCCGCGGCGCGGACGGCCTGGCGGCCCCGCCAGTACATGTCGTTGAAGAAGACGGTGCCGGACTTGATCATTTCGAGGATGGCGAGGCGTGTGCCGGCGTAGACGTCCTCGTTGGTGAGGCGCGCCTCGACGGGCCAGATGTGGTTGCTTAGCCAGTCGAAGAGGTCGAGGTCGTCGGCGAATCCGCGGAGCAGGGACATGGCAGCGTGGGTGTGGGCGTTGTAGAACGCGGGGAGGATGGCGAGGGAGCCGTGTGCGTCGATCGTTTCGTCGGCGGGTTCGGTCGGGAGGGCCTGTGAAATGGACTGGAACCGGTTTCCCTCGATGCGGACGTTGACCGTGGAACCGTTGAGGACGACATTGCGGATGAGGATGCTTGACATGATCTGAGACCTGCTTTGGAGTTATGGTTTTCGTTGAGGTGCGGCGGATTCAGAGCCCCATGGCCTCGATTTCTGCGTTGATGATGCCTGCGGCGCGGACGTCGGCGAGGATGGAGTCTTCGAGTTTGGCGGGTGGTGTGAGGATGCCGGATTCGCCTGAACTGCGCATGAGCTCGAGGATCCCCTCGTTGTGGAGCGACAGAGTCGGGTCGATGTAGCGCGTGGAGGTCGGCTCGGGAAGCATGAAGTTGACCGGGAGCTTGCGGTTGACGGCGCGGTCCGGCGGGATGCCGGGGCCGAACTCGTCGTCCGCGCCCATGTTCACCAGCAGTGCGCCACTGTCGAGCAGGAGCGGAGCGAACGGTGCGAGCGCGTCGCGAATGCCCGTGGCCGTGACCACGAGGTCCGTGCCGTTCAGCAGCGCCGGCGTGAAGACGAGTCCCTGCGCCGGATCGACGACGCGGACGGATGCGCCCGCTCCCGTCAGGGCGTGTTCGATGCCGCGGCCGACGCGCCCGTGTCCGAAGAGCAGGACGGTCTTCCCGACGGGATCGAATCCGATGTGGCGGAGTCCGCGCAGGCAGCCGTCGCCGGTGCCGAGCACGGTCTCAATCGATTTGATGCGCCCGGAGTCCGCCGCGAAAACGGGTTTTTGGGGCGGTTCTTCCCTGTAAATGCGGACGCCGGACCGCGTGAGTTCGCAATAGCCGAACCGGGATGGGACACGGCGGTTCAGCGCGCTGCAATCCAGTACGGCATCGAATTGTTCCTTTGCCGCCTCTTCCGCGCCATGGAAGGTCTGAAGCCCGATCCCGGCGAGAAAACCCGGGATCGCCGGGTCGTATCCGAGCTCGTCGGAATACACGACCGCAAGGTCGGCGCCGCCCTCGAGCAACGCGGCGAATTGTGCCAGAGTGTTCAGGAAAAGCGGCGTCCCGCAGAGGATGCGGAGCCCGTTCAGCGGACGCGTCTCACGCCAGCGATCCGCCTGCGCGGCGAGCGCGGGATAGTCGCGCGCCGCATCGAGCTCCGGCGCCAGCGTCGCGGCGATCGCCTGAAGTTGTGCGGTGGAGCGGTCCGGGGTCATAATTTGGAGAATTCCGGTCCGGCGGGGGTGTCCTTCACGGCCCAGCCGGCGGCGTTGATCTGCGCGCGGATGGCGTCGGCGGCGGCGAAATCCTTCGCCTTCTTCGCCTCGGCGCGTTTCTGCGCGAGCTCCAGAATTTCCGCCGGGACGTCCTGCTTCGGCGCTTCGGCGGCCTTCAGCGAGGCGTCGACGTCCAGGAACGCCAGCACGCGGTCGAAATCGCGGTACTGGTCGAGCAGGACGGCGGCGGCATCATGGCCCGCGCCCTTCGCGAGGAGGCCGTTGACTTCCTTCGTGAACTTGTGGACGGATGCGAGCGCCTCGGCGATGTTCAGGTCGTCGGCGAGCCCGTCCGCGAACTTCGCGCGGGCGGCCTCCGCGGCGGCTTTCGCCTCGGCCAGGAGCGCATCCCCGGCGGGGGCGGCGTTCAGCCGTGCGAAGAGCGTATGGAATTTCTTCAGCGCGGTCCGTGCCTGTCCGAGGGCGTCCGGGTCGAAGTTGAGCTTGGAGCGGTAATGCGTCCCGAGCAGGAGATAACGGATCTCCGCACCGGACCAGCCTTTTGCCGTGAGGTCGCGGAGCGTGTAGAAGTTGCCGAGCGACTTCGACATCTTCTGTCCCCTGATCGTGAGGTGTTCGCAGTGGAGCCAGCAGTTTACGAACTTGCAGCCGTTGGCGGACTCGCTCTGCGCGATCTCGTCCTCGTGATGCGGGAACATGTTGTCGACGCCGCCGGTGTGGATGTCGAACGTGAGGCCGAGGTATTTGCGGCTCATGGCGGAGCATTCGAGGTGCCAGCCGGGGCGGCCGGGTCCCCACGGGCTGTCCCACTTCACGTCGCCGTCGTTCTCGTCCCAGGCTTTCCAGAGGGCGAAGTCGGCGACGGAGTCCTTGGCGTATTCGTCGCTGCGCACGCGGTCTCCGATGCGCTGGTTTTCGAAATCGAGCTTGACGAGCTGCCCGTAGTTTTTGCATTTCGCGATGGAGAAATAGATGGAGCCGTCGTCGGACTGGTATGCGTATCCCTTGTCCATGAGTTGCCGGATCATATCGAGCATTTCCGGGATGTGTGCCGTGGCCTCGGGATAGTGTTCCGCCGGTTCGACGCGGAGCGTGCGGAGGTCTTCGAAGAATGCATCCTTGTATTTGCGCGTGAAGGTCTGGAGCGGCAGCCCCGCCGCGCGCGAATCGCGGATGGTCTTGTCGTCGACGTCGGTCAGGTTCATGACCTGCGTGACCTTGTATCCGTGGTATTCGAGCGTGCGCCGGAGGAGGTCCTCGAAAAGGTAGGCGCGGAAATTGCCGATGTGGGCATAGTTGTAGACCGTGGGGCCGCAGGTGTACATGCCGGCGTATCCTTCGCGGATCGGGGTGAATTCGGTCATGCGGCGTCCGAGGGTATTGAAAAAACGGATCATGGTTGTTTTCTCCTGATTCATTATGTCCGACGAAACTTTTTATCTTTTAATATACTACATGCCGGGGAAGATTGCAAGGCGGGATGCCGCGGAAGATCGCAGGGCGGACGGGGGCGGGATGGACAAGTCTTTTCGACGTTTCACCCGGATTCAGGAAAAGCGGAGTTCCGGGGCGGTCCCGGTGTACGCCGCATGTCCCCGTATGCCTGCTCAATGCCATTTTCCTTTCCCGTTTCCGACTTCCGCTTTTTTTCCTGCTTGAAATTTGCATTTTATTAAAAAGAGTGCTATAGTATATGGATTGCGCAGTGAAGGTGCGAAGCTTTTTCGAGCCTTCTTCCCCATCAAAAAAACAAAAAAACACGTTAGGGATCCAAAAGAGTATGGATATCATCGTCATGCCGACCGCCGCGGAAGCGGAACTCCTCACCGCCCGCATCATCGCCGACGCCATCAACGCCAAGCCGTTCTACAAGCTGGGCCTCGCCACCGGCCGCACCATGGAAAATGTGTATGCCAATCTGGTAAAAATGAACAAGGCCGGGAAAGTCGATTTCTCCCGCGTGATCTCGTTCAACCTGGACGAATACGTCGGCCTGAAGGGCACCGCCGAGAAGAACAAGGATTCCTACCGTTACTTCATGAACTACCACCTCTTCAACCACGTGAACATCGACAAGCGCAACACGCATGTGCCGAACGGCTTTGCCCCCGAGGACGAGCTTGAGGCCGCCGCAGCCGCATACGAAGAGGAAATGGAAGACGCCGGCGGCGTGGACATGCAGCTCCTCGGCATCGGACGCAGCGGACATATCGGGTTCAACGAGCCGATGTCCTCCTTTGCCAGCCGCACCCGCGTCGTGACGCTCACCAAGACCACCTACGAGCAGAACTCCCCGCTCTTCACCAAGCCGGAAGACATGCCGATGCGCGCCATGACCATGGGCGTGGGCACCTGCCTCGACGCCAAGCGCCTCCTGCTCCTCGCTACCCACAAGGAGAAAGCCAACATCGTGGCGGCCGCTCTCGAAGGTCCCGTCACCGGCATGATCTCCGCCACGGCCCTGCAGCTCCACGACAACGCGGTCGTCGTGCTGGATGCCGACGCCGCCTCCAAGCTCAAATACAGGGATGAGTACGCGTTCCAGTTCACCCACGACCCGAAGTGGGCCGCCTACCAGCCCGCTTCCCGCAAGTCCTCCCGCCGCAAAGCGAAATAAAACACCAGACCCTCCTATGAAAATCCTCGTCATCAACGGGCCGAACATGCAGCTGCTTGGGCGGCGGAAAGCCGAATTCTACGGGACGAAAACGCTTCCGGAAATCGAGGCGGACCTCCGCACGGCAGCCGATTCGCTCGGCGTGACGATCGAATTCTTCCAGAGCAACCACGAAGGCGCGATCTGCGACAGGATCGCCGAGGCGATCGCGGACGGGGTCGACGGAATCGTCATCAATCCTGCTGCCTACACCCATACGAGCATCGCGATCCACGATGCTCTGGAAGCCGCCGCGATCCCCGCGGTCGAGGTGCACATGAGCAACATTCAGGCGCGGGACGATTTCCGCAGGACGTCGCTCACCGCGCCCGCCTGCATCGCACAGATCGCCGGACTTGGCGCGGACGGCTACGAGTTCGCCCTCAGGGCTCTCGTCCGCCGCCTTTCCGCCGATTCCGGTCAAACATGCTAACAACCCCTATCCAATGAAAACCACGGGTGCCCTATGAAAATCGACGAAATCAAAACGATCGTGAAGCTCATGTCGGACAACGATCTGACCGAGTTCAAAATCGAATCGGAAGAAATGACGCTCTGCCTCCGCAGAGCCGCGCGCCAGCAGGCTGCGCCCGCACCTTTGTTTGTCCCGGCCGCCGTCCCGGCCGCAGCTCCCGCCGTTCCCGTTCCCGCAGCCGTTCCCGTTCCGGAACCGGCCAAGGCAGTTGTGCCGGCGGATGCCGGACGTTCCGCGCTGAACCCTGACAAAGTCATCGAATCGCCCACCGTCGGCACCTTCTACCGTTCGAGCGCCCCGGGCGCCGAACCGTTCGTGAAGGTCGGCAGCCATGTCGAGGCGGATACGACCGTGGCCGTCGTGGAGGCGATGAAGGTCATGAACGAGATCAAGGCCGAAAAGAGCGGCGTGATCAAGGAAATCCTGCTGGAGAACGGTCAGCCGGTGGAATACGGCCAGCCGCTTTTCGTGCTTGAGTAATCACCCCAGAGACAGGTCCCCGCATGTTCAATAAAATCCTGATAGCCAATCGCGGCGAGATTGCCGTGCGGATCATCCGCACCTGCCGTGAAATGGGCATCAAGTCCGTAGTCGTTTATTCCCAGGCGGACGAGGACAGCCTGCCAGTCCGCCTCGCCGACGAGGCCGTCTGCATCGGCCCCGCGCCCGCCACCCAGAGCTACCTGATGATGGAACGCATCATCAGCGTCGCCGAGATCGGCGACGTCGACGCGATCCATCCCGGATACGGCTTCCTTTCCGAAAACCCGCAGTTCGTCCAGATCTGCAAGGACTGCAAGATCAAGTTCATCGGCCCGACGGCGGAACAGATCAATGCCATGGGCGACAAGGCGTCCGCGCGCGAGACCATGCGCAAGGCGGGCGTGCCCGTCACGCCGGGCAGCAATACCGTCGTTCCCACCGAGGATGCGGCGCTCGAAGAGGCGCACAAGCTCGGATACCCGGTCATCATCAAGGCGACCGCGGGCGGCGGCGGGCGCGGCATGCGCGTGGCGCATAACGACGCCAGCCTGATCCAGGGATTCCACGCCGCCATGACCGAGGCGGAACGCGCATTCGGCAACGGCGACGTATACATCGAGAAATACATCGCCAATCCCAAGCACATCGAGGTGCAGATCCTCGCCGACGACTTCGGCAACGTGGTCTGTCTCGGCGAACGCGACTGCTCGCTCCAGCGCCGCCACCAGAAGCTTATCGAGGAGTCTCCCTCCCCGTCGATCTCCGCCGCGCTCCGCAAGAAGCTCTACGACGCCGCGATCAAGGCCGCCAAGGCCGCCGGCTACACCAGCGCCGGCACGATCGAGTTCCTGGTCTCCGGCAACAATTTCTACTTCATGGAAATGAACACGCGTGTCCAGGTCGAGCACACCGTGACCGAAATGGTCAGCGGCCTGGACATCATCAAGGAGCAGATCAGGATCGCCGCCGGCGAACGCCTCAGCGTCCAGCAGAAGCAGATCGCCCTGCGCGGATGCGCCATCGAATGCCGCATCAACGCCGAAAACCCGTATGCCAACTTTGCGCCGTCCCCGGGCGTGCTGACGTTCTATTCCGCCCCGGGCGGGCCCGGCGTCCGCGTGGATTCGCATGTCTACGCCGGATACCGCATCCCGCCGCACTACGACAGCATGATCTCGAAGCTGATCGTGCATGCCGCCACCCGCGAGGAGGCGATCGCCCGGTGCAAGCGCGCGCTCAACGAATATCTGATCGAGGGTGTCCCGACCACGATCCCGTTCGAGCATTTCCTGATCGAGACGCCCGAATTCATCTCCGGCAACTACGACACGAGCCTGATCGAACGCCTGATGAAAGGCGGCTATTTTGAACAGCAAAGCGCGATCCGCAAAGAGATCGCGAAATAACCATATCAACCCAAGGAGGCATGGACAATGAGCAATACGCAGCAGACGCACGCCGCGTCCGAGTCCGTTTCCACTGTCCCCGGCGCCTACGAGTTCAACGGCGCCGCAGTCGGCACGATCCGGATCCTCGACGGAGCCATTTCCACAATCGTCAAACGCACCGTTCTCGGGATCGAGGGCGTGGCCCGCCTGTCCGGCAGTTCGCTGATCGACGACTTCGCCGACCTCGTCCGCAGCAAGCGCATGCAGGACCGCTCCATCCAGATCGATCACAAGGACCAGGCGGTCGCGATCACGGTCGCGGTCAACCCCTACTACGGGTACAAATTTCCCGCCCTGATCGCGGATATCCAGCGGAAGGTCGCGGACGCAGTCCTCGACATGACCGGCATCACCGTCAGTTCCGTCAGCGTGGACATCAAGGGCATCGAAGAGCCTCCGGCGGACAAGGAAACCGACAGGGAAACGGAGTAAAGGAGAAACATCATGGCAGCAAAAGACACCAGCAGGCAGAACGCCGCGGAATCCACCTACACGGTCCACGAGAGCGTCATCATCTCCCTTGCCCGAAAGGCCGTCGCCGGCATTCCCGGCTTTATCCGGTTCTCCGGCTCCTCCATCGTCTCCGACCTCGCCGATCTCGTCGGCAGCAGGCGCCGCTTCGACAAGTCCATCGTCGTGACCGAATCCGGCAATGACGTCAGCCTGGAGATCCTCATTGTCGCCGCTTACGGGTCCAAACTCGGGGAAGTCGCGGCCGCTGTTCAGAAGGCGGTCTATCATCAGATCGTCGATTTCACCGGCATGAACGTGAAGAGCATCGACGTGGTGATCACCGATACCGAGGATGTCCCCGAGACGGAAAAATCGGACGGCGACGAAGATGTCGTCGAAGGTGAACTCATTCAGTAATTCATTGTGTGGGAGGTCGTTTCCTCCCGGAAAGGCGGATGCGGCATGCTCCAGTCGATTCAAAAACTGGCGGAAAGGATCAGCTCCCTGATTGCGGAAAGGCCCTTTTTCTGCGGACTCCTGACGGGACTCGCCGTTGCGTTCGTGGTGCTCCTTTTTCTGCTTCTGCTCTTCCTGATCTTCCGTCCCCGCAAGCTCCGCTGCATCGTGATCCCGCTCGAGGGAGGCGATCTCCGCATCAACGCGAAGGCGGTGCAGGGCGCGGTCCGGTCCGTCGCGGAAAAGTTTCCCGTGTTCGATGTCCGGCGCGTCGGCATGTACGGCAAGCGGAATGCGATCCGGCTGGAGGTCGCAATGGACTTCAATGGCGGGGACAATGTTTCCGTCTCGGATTCCGCCGCACAGTTCCGCGATGCGGTCGCGCACATGATGACGGGGACGTTCGGCATGGACCGGCCGGCCCGGATCGAACTTGAGATCCTGCGCTCCGGGGCCGAAATCGATGTCCCGGCCGCGGACCCGTCCTTTGCCGCCGGTGCTTCGGCCGAGTCCGGTTCCGGGCAGTCATGCTGAAGTTTCTGCGCGAGATCCGGCAGGCTCTTCCGCCCGGCTACCGGTATGCGGCCGCCGGGCTGGCGGCGCTGATGGTCGCATCGGCGCTGCTGGAGCTGGCGGCGCTCGCCCTGGTGATGCCCGTTGCTTCGGCGCTGGCCGCGCCGGAGCTCCTGGAGTCCAACCGCTGGCTCCGTGCCTTTTACGAACTCGCCGCGCCGCCGTCCCGCGAGGCGTTCATCCTGGAATCCGTTGCGGCCCTCACAGCATTCTTCATCGTCAAGAACGCCTTCGCGTTTGCGCTGACGAAATGCCAGAACCGGTTCTGCCGCGATCTCTCCGTGAATCTGGCGGGGCGGCTTTACCGCACGTACATGCGCGCGGACTACACGTTTCATCTGGAGCACGGGGCGTCGGAGCTGATCGGCCGCATCATGCAGATGCGCGAGGTGGCGGAGATCCTGCTGATGCCGTTCCTGCTGGCGCTTTCGGAGTCGGTCGTTTTCCTGTCGATCCTGGCGGTGATCTTCGCGCTTGTGCCGAAGGTCGCGCTGACCGCGTTTCTCGTTTGCGGCACGGTCGTGCTGGCGTTCCACAGGATCTTCAAGCGCATCCTGGACGCGGCCTCGCAGAAGCTGTTTGCCGCGAACGGCGAATCGACGCGGACCATGAACCAGAGCTTTGCCGCGATCCGCGAGGTGAAGCTGACCGGGAGCGAGTCGTATTTCAGCCGACGTCTGGAGCAGGCGCAGTTCAATATTGTGAACGCGGTCAAGATCCGCCACGACCTGGGGCAGCTCCCGCGTTTTTCCCTGGAGGTCTTTGTGGTCGCGGCCGCCGGCGGACTGATTGCCGTCCTCACCTGGATGGGCATGCCGTCGTCCCGCCTGATCCTGTATGCGGCGTTTTTCCTGGCGGCGATGTTCCGCCTGATCCCGTCGCTCTCGCGCATGCAGTACAACCTTGTGTTGGTGCGGGGGATGCTGTACGTATTCGACCGCCTCAGCAGCGACCTGGCTTCGATCCCCGCGGAGAACATCCTGCCCGCGCCGGATGCCCCGGAACTGCATTTCGAACGCGAGCTTGCCGTCGAGCATGTTACGTTCCGCTACGGGCCGGACCGCCCGGCGGTGTTCGAGGATTTCAGCATGTCCGTAAAGCGTCTGGAGTGCGTGGCGGTCGTCGGGCCCACGGGCAGCGGGAAATCGACGCTGATCGACCTCGTGATGGGGTTCCTGAAGCCCGAATCCGGCCGCGTGGCGGTCGACGGCGCCGACATTCGCGGGAACCTGCGTTCCTGGCGCGGCCGCATCGGCTATGTGCCGCAGGATATCTGTCTCTTCGACGACACGATCCGCGCGAACGTGGCGTTCGGCGTGGAGCCGGACGCGATCGACGATGCCCGCGTCATGAAGGCGCTGGAACTGGCGCAGATCGCGGATTTTGTCGAGACCCTCCCCGATAAGCTGAATGCGCGGCTGGGCGAATTCGGCGCGCGAATCTCCGGCGGGCAGAAACAGCGCATCGCAATCGCCCGCGCGCTGTATTCCGAACCGGAGCTCCTGATTCTCGACGAGGCGACGAGCGCGCTCGACGACGACACGGAGGCGGCCCTGATCGATGCGTTGAATTCCCTGAAGGGCAAGCTCACGATCCTGATGATCGCGCACCGTGCCGGGAGCATCCGGCATTGCGACCGCCGCATTGAGATTTGAGGCCGCCTCTTTTTGTTGGCGCCGCCGGTCAACGTTTCTCCAGAATGTCCGCGAAGACTTTCGCGCGCGAACAGAAATCTTCTTTGACGGCATATTCGAGCGTCCGGCGTTTCAGTTCGTCCAGGCGCGGGATCATGTCCGACAGCATTTCGGCCAGCTTGTCCTGCCGGAACGGGCTTTCCAGCACGGTTCCCGTGGCTTTCTGCACGTATGGCGCGAATCCGCAGATGTCCGTGGTAAGGACGGGCAGCCCCGCTGCCAGCGCCTCGATCAGCGCCGAACCCGCGGACTCGTTGCGGGCAGGGTGCAGGAAGAGGTCGGCGCCGAGCATGTGATCGCGTACGCCGTCGGTCTGTCCGAAGAGGATCGACTGTTCGGCGAGGCCGGCTTCGGCGAGGCTTGTCCGGATCTCGTCCGGGAGCCTGCCGACGAACCAGAGACGGAGTTTTTTCTTCCGTTCGTCGGGCAGGGCGGCGACGGCGGTGATGGCGCGGTCGGTCCCCTTGTTGTAGATGCTGTTCGAAACGATGAGGATGACCGTGTGCTCCGGCAGGGCCTGGTTCGAACTGCGGATGCCGGCGCGGATGGCCTCCGCTTCCGGCTCCGGCGGACGCCTGCATGCCGGATCCATGCCCGGCGGCAGCAGGAACATCCGGTCCGGCTCCGTGCCGTATGCGGCGGCGTAGTCGTCCATCTGGGCCCGGGCGATGCATGCGATGCGCGTGCGGGACGGCGGCGCTACGACGGCCTGTTCCTGCCGCAGGAACGCGGCGTAGCGGGGGTTGAACCGCAGGGCGAACGCCGAGTGAATTTTTGACCAGTAGACCTTCATGCAGACGTCGGCGGCGAAATAGAAATCCGCGCCCGGAATGCGGCTCATCGCCACAGAGACGTCGAAGTCGTGCCGTTCCAGGCGGGCGCGGAATGCCGCGGCGAATTTCGCCATGTTCGCATGGTTGGAACGCAGTTTCGAAGCGGGGACGAGCTCGAGCGAGGTCCCGGCGGGCGGTTCCGGGCCGTCCCAGGCTGTCGTGAAGACAACGACCCCGTGTCCGCGTCCGGCGAGCTCCTGAATGAGGCGCAGCGTGTCGCGCTGCAGGCCTCCGAACGGATTGTATTTGTAGATCGCGAGCAGGAATTTCATGGTTTGCCTCCGTGGAAGGGATCGGGGTCGAGGGCGAGTTCGAGCGCGGCTTTGAACGCGCTGGGAATGGCGGTCTTCGAGCGGAGGTCGGCGCGGGTGACCCATTCGAATCCGTCCGGCGGGCCGTCGGTTTCGGCGCAGTACAGCGTCATGTCCCATTCCACATGGCTGAAGACATGTCGCGCAGTGCCGGATTTTCGGATCCTGACGGCCCGGAAGGCTGTTTTCAGCGCGTTTGCGCCGGGACGCCCCTCCAGGTTGGGAAACTCGTAAAGCCCCGCCAGGAGCCCCGTTTCCGGCCTCCGTCGCACCGCGAAGCGTCCGGCCGCGTCCCGCAGGACGACCACCGCGAACTCCTTCACGGGCCGGGTCGCCTTTGCCTTGCGGACGGGGATCTCGTCCGTGAAGCCGTTCCGCGATGCCAGGCAGATGCCCGCGAGCGGACACTCCGAGCAGAGCGGTGCGCCGTTCGGCAGGCAGACCGTCGCGCCGAGTTCCATCAGGCTTTGCGTAAATTCGCTGCAATGTCCGGCGGGGTACACCTCCGCGAGTGCCGCGGTCAGCTCCTTGCGGAGTTTCGGCGCGTCGATATCCTCGCGGCTGGCGGCCAGGCGCGCCACGACGCGCAGGACGTTGCCGTCGACCGCCGGGAACGGCTTCCCGAACGCGATGGAGAGGATGGCGCCCGCGGTGTAGTCGCCGATGCCGGGCAGGGCGCGCACGGCGTCATAGCCGGACGGGAAGACGCCGCCGTGGTCCCGCATGATCTTCTTTGCCGCGGCCTGAAGGTTCCGGACGCGCCGGTAGTAGCCGAGCCCTTCCCAGAGCTTGAGCAGGTGCGCCTCGTCGACCTCCGCGAGCGCCGCGACGTCCGGGAGTTCGGACAGGAATCTGTCGTAATACGGCTTGACCGCCTCGACACGCGTCTGCTGGAGCATGATCTCGGAGATCCACACGCGGTAAGGCGTCGGGTCGTTGCGCCATTCCAGGTCGCGTTTCGCGCGGAGGAACCACGGCACGAGGAGCCCGGGCAGCTTTGCGAGGAGATCGGCGGGGAAGTGCTCGCTCATGGCAGTTTCTCCGCGTAAAGGCATTTCAGGTAGTGCGACTCGGGAAACAGCGCGGGATGGTCGGGAGCATGTCCGGTGCGTGCAAGTTCGCGGACGTGCGCGTGGGCGAGGATGGCCGGGAAGAAATCGTCGGCGGAGACCCGGCTGGAGCACGACGCGAAAACGAGCGTGCCGCCCGGTTTGAGCAGGGAATCGGCAAGTCCGGCCAGCCGGGCGTAGGAATGCAGCGCGCGGTCGTGTTCGGCGGCGGATTTCGCGAAAGACGGCGGGTCCACGATCACGAGCCCGAAGCGGCGTTTCGCCCGCGCAAGGTCGCGCATGACCTCGAACGCGTCCCCGACGATGCCCTCGCGCGTGCAGCGGCGGACGTTCGGATGAGAACCGTTGAGCTCGAAATGGCGCGAGCATGCCGCGATGGCATGCTTGTCGGCGTCCACGTTGCACACGCTCGCCGCGCCGCCGCGCGCCGCATACAGCGAAAACCCGCCGGAAAACGAAAAGACGTTCAGCACGTCGCGTCCGGCGGCCATCGTGCCGACGCGGGCGCGGTTGTCGCGCTGGTCGAGGAAGAACCCGGTCTTCTGCCCGCGGATTGCGTCCGCCTCGAATGTCAGGCCGTTTTCCTGAAAACGAACGGGATTGGAGAACGCCTCGGGTTTCGAGGTGAAAACGACCGCGGGTTCCGGGAAAAAGCGGCGGACGAACGGGCTGTCCTCCAGCGTGCGGGAGAGGCGGACCACGCAGTGGATCAGCTCGGGATTTGCCGCGAAAAAGGCGTCGGCGATATTGCCCGTCCACGGCGCGAACGCCTCCGTGTAGAGCTTCACGACGAGCGTGTCGGCGTAGCGGTCCGCGACCAGACCGGGGAAGCCGTCGCTTTCGCCGTTTGCCAGGCGGAACGCCGTGGTCTCCGTGGAAATCGCGCCGGAACGGACGGCGGCGGCATCGCGGGCGAGTTCCGCGAAGAGTGCGGGACCGACCGGGGGCTGCGAGGCGTTTTTCTGCAGGATGCGCACGCGAAGCTGGGAATTCGGGTCGTAGAGGCCCGCGCCGAGGATCTTCTTCCCCTCGGGATCGTACAGCACGGCGACGTCGCCGGGCGCGGCGTCGGGCGGGGCTTTCTTCACGGAGTCCTCGAACAGCCACGGATGTCCTGCACGGACCGCGGGCACGGCCTTCTGCTTCACGCGCACGGCGATGCGGCGCGGCGCGGCCTGGCGGGGGAGTTCATCTGGAGAGCGGATGAGCATGGCGGAAAAGGCGGTTCAGCTGCGGAGCCGCGCGTAGAGTCCGGCGGGGAGTGCACGGTCCGGTGCGGAGGTCTCGGGAATGAGCATTTCGCCGGATTCGACCTGTCCGGCGAAGTCCGGGAACGCCTGTTTCAGCATGCGTCCGAGGGAGAACGCGGAGAATCCGGGGGAGTGGCACGTGAGGAGGATGAAGAACCGTCCCGAGGTGTCGAGGATGGCGCGGACGGACGCGAGCAGGTCGGCGATGTCGGATTCGATCTTCCACACCTGGCCCTGCGCGCCGCGCCCGAACGACGGCGGGTCGAGCACGATGCCGCGGTATTTGTGCCCGCGGCGCTGTTCGCGCGCGACGAACTTCATGGCGTCGTCGCAGATCCAGCGGATCTTCCCCTTGAGGTCGGCGTTGAGCGCCTGGTTCCTGTTCGCCCAGTCGATGATGCCGCGCGAGGCGTCCAGGTGGCAGGCGTTGGCGCCGCCCTGCGCCATGGCGAACGTGGCGCCGCCGGAATAGGCGAAGAGGTTGAGCGTGTCGGAGCCCGCGGGCAGGAGCGCGGCGGATTCGCGGAGCCACGCCCAGTTCCCGATTTGCTCGGCGAAGAACCCGAGGTGGCCGAAATGGGTCGGCTTGACAAGAAAATTCACCTCGCCCCAGCGTACGATCCACTTGCCTTCATCCGGTTGTTTCTGACCGCGTTTCCAGGTCCACACACCGCCGCCCGCGCTCTGGCGTTCGAACACGGCGTCCGCGGCGTTCCATTCCTTTTCTGGCAGCGTGGGCCGCCAGAAGGCGTTGAGCGCGGGGCGAATGATGCGGTACGGGCCGACCTGTTCGAGTTTGCGGCATGAGCCGGTGTCGAGGAGGAGATAGGGGAGGATCTTGGGATTGTTCATGGGGGCGTGCGAGTTCAGATGCCGGGGTTTTCGGAGTCGTAGATGATGTTGCCGCGCGAGATGGTCATGCGGACGCGGTTGGTCCTGGAGTCGAGGATGGTGATGTCGGCGCGCTTGCCGGGCCGGAGTTCGCCGCGCATGATGAGGCCGAGGTCCTTGGCGGGGTTGGTGGAGATGCAGGCTGCGGCGAGGGATTCGTCCATGTTGCCGTAGCTGAGGAGGTGGAGCCAGGAGTTTTCGAGGGTCATGGTGGAGCCGGAGATCACGCCGTCGCCCGTGCGGATGATCTCGGGCTGGGCGTCGGGTTCGCGGTTGTGCTCCAGGATGACGGCGTTGCTGATGACGACGATCTTGTCCGCGGGCTTGCAGCGGACGATCATGTTCACGATGGTCGGGTGGAGGTGGAGCCCGTCGACGATGATCTCGATGGTGACGCGGTCGTCGGTGAGCGCGATCGCGGTGAGCGAGGACGATCTGTGGTAGATGGCGGGCATGGCGTTGAAGATGTAGGTGCAGCGGTGCGCCCCGGCGTCGATGGCCTTCAGGGTCTCGGACTCGGTCGCGAGGCTGTGCCCCATGGACGGGATCACGCCGTATTCCAGCATGAGCTCGACCAGCTTCACCGCGTTCGGCATTTCGGGCGCGAACGTCATGACCTTGATGCGGCCGCGCCCCGCCTCGAAAAGCTCCCGGGCGAACCCGAGGTCGACGGGCGAGATGTTCGAGGCGATCTGGTCGCCGCGTTTCTGCGGGTTGATGAACGGCCCTTCGAGGTGCATGGCCTGCGGTTCGGCGTACCGGTAGCCGTGCTGGATGGAGGAGCAGATGGCGTCGACCTGGGCGATCATGGTCTCGCGGGGGAGCGAGACGATCGTGGGGAAGAACGTGGTGACGCCGTGGCGGGCGAGGATCCTGCTCATTTCCCGGATGGGGTCCTGTCCGTCGCTGAAATCGGGCATCACGTTCGCCCCGAGGCCGTGGATGTGCGTGTCGATGAATCCGGGCAGGCCGTAGGTGTCCTTCAGCTTCACGACCTCGAGCCCGGGCTCGTCCAGCGAGAATGCCGTTTCGCCGCCGATGGCGATGATGGTGTCCTTTTCGCACAGGATGCCGCAGCTTTCGATCCGCTCGTACGGGGTCAGGCAGTGGTCCAGCAGGAACAGGATTCGACGTTTTTTCTCCATAATAAAATACTCCGTGAAAAAAAGTGATACCATAATATGCACCCGAAAAAATTTTTTTCAACATGAAATCAACAGGATACGGCAAAAGTCCGAAAAATCCTTCGTTTTCGACTTGCTAAATCGGAAAAATGGTGCAAATTAAAGATAGCGTTCTTCGCGATTCCGGCTCCCGCAGCCCTCCAATCCCCCCGCATCGCTCCGGCGCGCATCCGCATGATGCCGCGCGGCGGTTCGGTATGGCTGGATGGTACGGCCGTCGGATCCGGGAAGGATGCCCGCACTGCGTTTCCGGCGCGGATGTCGACAGCGGATGTCAATAACTTGTCAACAACTTGTCAAGAGACTTGTATGTTGTTGATTTTCGCAGGGTTGTCAGGGCTTGAAAAATAGTGCGGAAAATTCGGAAAAACGGCTTGATTTTTCAAAAAGTCATGCTGCGATTCCGAATCATTGGAACGATACATCGCGCAAGCTCGAAACGAGGTGCAAAATGATGCCGCGGTTTTCCCGCGGAACCCCTTTTGCGCCCGTGATTTGCGGGTTGTATTTCGTTCGGTCCGGACAGGTCTCCGGACGGCCTCCCGCAAAGGCTGTCCCCGGCATTGTCAACAAGTTTTGAAAAAACAACCTTAAACGATACGACGAGAACGAATAGAGGAAGAAAATGTCGAACGGAGAAAGCAACGCCTCCGAAGTATGGCAGTCAGTCGCAGGATATATCAGAACCAAGTCCGAGGACGTTTACAAGCAATGGTTCAAAAAGATGGTTCCGATCTCGGTCGATGAGAAGCAGATCGTGCTCGGCACGTCCGACAGCTTCTTCGCCACCTGGGTGCTGAACAACTGCGGGGACCTGCTCAACGAAGCGCTCGCCTCCGCCGGGTGCGCGGGACTCGAGGTCAAATTCGAGTACGGCTACGGCATCGATGAGACCGGCCTGGACGATGTCGATTCCCACACCCCGCCCGAGATCGACGACGGCGGCAGCGATACGGTCAGCCCCGAGCTCGCCGACCTGATCCGCAAGCATTCGTTCGACAACTTCGTGGTCGGCGAGGAGAACCGCTACGCGTATTCCGCCGCGCTCGCCGCCGCCCAGAAGCCGGGCACGATCAACCCCCTGTACATCTACGGCGGATCCGGGATGGGCAAGACCCATCTTCTGCTCGCCGTGGCGCACGAGGTGCAGGCCCACAATCCGAAGGCGCGCGTCCGCTACACTTCCTGCGAAAACTTCCTCAACGCGTTCCTCGATTCCCTCCGCACCAAGACCATGTACGAGTTCCGCGAGACCTTCCGCAACGTGGATTACCTGCTCGTCGACGACGTCCACACGCTCGGCAACAAGACCAGCCTGCAGGAGGAGTTCTTCAACACGTTCAACACCCTCTACGGCCTCGGAAAGCAGATCATCCTCACCTCCGACAAACAGCCGTCCGAGATCCCCGGGCTTGAGGCGCGCCTCGTGTCCCGGTTCGTCTCCGGCGTGACCACGCAGATTACGCAGTCGTCGTTCGAGACGCGCCTCGCCATCCTGAAGCAGGAGCAGCAGTGCCTGCGCCTGAAGCTCAGCGACGAGGTCCTGACCTTCATCGCCGAACGCATCTCCTCGAACATCCGCCCGCTGAAGGGCGCCCTGATGAGCCTTTCCATGTACGCCGCCGCGATGAAGAAGGAGATCGACCTGGAGACCGCGAAGGGCATCCTGTCCGACCAGCTCGAAAAGGAAGCCGAGTCCCGCACGATTTCCATCGAGGAGATCCAGAAGGCCGTCGCCGAGGTGTTTGGGATCCAGGTCTACGACCTCACGGGCCCGAAGAAGCCGAAAAACATCGCCGAGCCGCGCATGATCGCCATGTACCTGTCCCGCAAGCTCACGTCCAAGTCGCACCAGGAGATCGGCCGCGCATTCGGCGGTCGCTCCCACGGCACCGTGATCCATGCGGTGAAGCAGGTCGAGGAGAATTCGCTGAAGGACGAGGACCTGAAACGCGTCCTGAACCAGCTTCAGCGGAAGCTCCGCGGCTGACCTGCGGCGCATCGTCTTCCCGGTTCCGTCCGGCATACTTTTTCCCACTGCATAAAAACACTCTCAAAATCGGAAGGATTTTACCCATGTCCGAAAACTGTTCCGGTTCCTGTTCCACCTGCGCCTCCGCGGGCTCCTGCGGCGAACGCAAACCCTCCCGTCTCGACAAGATCAAACACAAGATCATGGTGCTGTCCGGCAAGGGCGGCGTCGGCAAGAGCACGGTCGCGGCGTGCCTCGCGGTCGCACTGGCGCGCGAAGGCATGAAAGTCGCCCTGCTCGATGTTGATTTCCACGGACCGAGCCAGCCGACGCTGTTCGGTGCGGCGGACCAGCGCATGGGCGGCACCGATGCCGGACTCCAGCCGATGTCCATCGCGGGCGTCAAGCTCGTGTCCATCGGGTTCCTGCTCGAAAACCCGGATGACGCGGTCATCCTGCGCGGCCCGGCGAAGATCGGACTGCTCGGGCAGCTCTTCGAAGAAGTGGACTGGGGCGACGACCTGGACTACCTCATCCTCGACTTCCCGCCCGGAACCGGCGACGAATCGCTTTCCGCCTGCCAGATGATCCAGGGCGACAAGGCCGCGATCGTGGTCACCACCCCGCAGGAAGTCTCCCTGGCGGACTGCCGCAAATGCATCAGCTTCTGCAACCGCCTGGACGTCCGCATCCTCGGCATCGTGGAGAACATGAGCGCCTACGTCTGCCCGGACTGCTCCGCGAAGCATGCGCTCTTCTCCTCCGGCGGCGGCGAAAAGCTCGCCGATCAGGAAGGTCTCGCACTTCTGGCGCAGATCCCGCTCGATCCGAAATTCCTGGCCGCCTGCGACGCCGGACGCCTCCCGCAGGGCTTCCTGGACTCCGAACCGGTTTCCTCCGAAGTCGCCGGCATCACGAAGGCCGCGCTGGCGATGAACAGCTGACGCGTTTCCGCGGTCCCGCTGCCGGAGGGGCAAAGCTTTTTGCTCGGACCGGCAGCGCCGCCTGTGCTTTTTTCATGCGGATGCACCGGTGCCCGGCCTTTTTTCACCGGCCTTTTTCCCGCATGTCCGGCGTCCCCGGAAAAACGCCCGGAATACGCCAAAAACGCCCTGAAACGCTTTAAAAGGGCGGTAAAAGGCAAAAAAAATGCGGGTTTTTCGCGATACCGGCTTGCATTTTCATGGAATTGAGGATATTTTATCCCGTTATCGGAATACACACCAATCTTTTATAGAAAGGCAAAAACTATGAAACCGGAATTCGTAAAGTACCTCCAGCAGGACTCCATCCTGATCGTGGACGGCGAGACGAAAAAGAAAGTGCTTGACGCCATTATCGCCCATGCCACCAGCCGCTGCACTCTGGACGAAGACCAGATCCGCGAAGCGATCTGGAAGCGTGAACGCATGATGACCACCGGCGTCGGAAAGGGACTCGCTCTTCCTCATATCCGCATCAGCGGTTTCCCGTCCCCGCTCGTGATCGTGGCCGTCTGCCGTGAAGCGGTCAAGGACTACAAGACGCTCGACGAAGAACCCGTGACGCTCGCCGTCTTCTTTGCCGCGGACGAACGCGACCCCGAAGCTTATCTGAAGCTCCTGGGCAGCATCTCCTCCCGCCTCAAAGAGGACAATGTCATCGCCAATATCCATGCGGCCGGCGATGACCGCAAGAAAATCTACGACATCCTCGCCGCGGAGTGACCGCCCCGGACCGGATTTCCGGTTCGAAAACGGTCATTTCGACGGATTCTTTTCAGGCTCCTTGCGCGTTTCGGGGCGTTTGCCCGGTTCGCCGCCGGACGGTTTCCCCGGGTCCGGCGGTGACGTCGTTCTCCGGGCGCCGGATTTGCGGTCCGGTCCGAAACCGTGCGGGAGACAACAGCCGGAGCGATCCGGCAAGCAGGAAAACAGGTCATTATGGGCAGAAAACATTTATTCAGTCTGATTGAAATCGCGGTGGCTCTGGCCGTCGCGGCGATCGGTGTGGCCTCCATCATGGCGCTCCTGCCGATTGCCGTCAAGGCAACCTCCGATTCCGTCGGCGACACGCTCGCCGCCGATGTCGCCAATACCGTGATCGCCCAGCTCGACAGGATCGTCTGGGAGGAAGGTGGTTTTGAATATTTACGGAAGAATACGGATTTTCCCGAAAACAAGCCGACCAGCGCATTTGGTACTACCGTAGTCGACGGTTATCTCAAGCAGTTCGGCGAAAAGAGTACCGAGGATTCCTACCTGATCCTGCCGAAAGACGGCCTCAAAAAAGGACATTTCGTGTTCATGTTCGGTCCGAAGTCGGGCGCGCCCGATTTCTCTGCGGAAGTGTACTGCTGGAGGGATTCTTCCAGCTCCAATCTGCCGTTGACCCGGAGAAACGGGGATACGGGGGAGGTCGGAAAGATCAATTCGCATACTATCAACCATAATGGATATTCGCCGCTTGTCCGCATTTACGTCGAGATCACCTGGCCGCTTACCAAGAAATACGGGACCAGTTCGAACCGCAGATATGTACGCCAGTCCCGCACGTTCGTCCGCGAGTATGTCGACCCGACCTACTACAAGGGTGTGGAGAACTGAGGAGGATTTCCGATGAAAAAGCCTTTTACCCTGATTGAAATCCTGGTCGCGATGAGCATCCTGTCCGTCTTCCTGCTCGGGCTGATGCAGTTCTATTCCACCACCGAAAGCGTGCTGAGTTCCGGCGTCGACCGCTCGGAGATGTTCGAACGCGCCCGCGTCGCCATGGACATGATGGCGAACGACCTCACGTGCATCTATTATTCGCAGAGCGAGGGAGCCCAGGCGTTCCGGAGCAGCTCCGCCGGCAGCGACAACGGCTATTTCGAGGCGGTTACGGTCCGTCCGGAGAAACTGAACCCGGATGCGAAGACCTCCATCGTGGCGGTCAAGTATGAAGTGGGATCGTCGTCCGGCGGCGGAAACAGCCTTTATTATTCCTATGATTCCAAAGGCGACAACTTCAGCGTGTCCGGCGCATCGTTCGGCAACAAGACCGAACTCGTCGAAGGTGTGACCCGTTTCAGTGTCAGGACGATCAGCGAAGGAAACTCCCTGCCCGCGCTCGTCGTCATCCGGCTGGAGCTCCTCGATTCCAAGTCCCTGAAGCGAATCAAAGCAAATTCCGCCCTGAAGGATACCATTACCAAGAATCCGGCAAACGTGCGCGAGTTCCGCCGCATGATCGTCATCGACCGCGGCCAGCCGAAACCGCCGGCATCGAAAACGGGGTCATGACCGGAAAGGAGCTGCTGAACGATGAAAACGCATAAAAAGAATGAAATGATACGGATGCTGAAACGGTCCGTCCGCGCACGCCGCGAACACGGGCTTGCGCTCCTCTTTACGCTCTGCATCCTTTCCATGGCGCTCATCACTGCCATGATCTTCTCGTCGAACTCGTCGACCGACCGCAAGGTCGCCAGCGCCTATGTCGACACCTCCGCGGCCCGGATCCTCGCCGACGGCGTCGTCAACCGCGCCATCCTGTCCCTGCTCCAGTCCGACAACGCCGCCTATGTCTGCTCCAACTACGGGACCGCCAAGCCGAAGAACTTCGACGCGAACGAATACGCCTCCGACTGGATCTGGAAACTGGAGAAGGACGGCATCTTCTCCTTCGACGCAGGCCCGCTCCGTTTCAACAGCTCCGTCTACTACGACCCCAACGACGCCCGCTGCCCGTCCTGGGAATATGTGTTCGGCCCGGTCTACGGCGACCCGGACAACGAACATATCCTCGGCCGCTACGCCTATGTTGCCATCGGACAGAACGACCAGCTGAACCCGAACGCTCTCGGCAGGCGCGACTATCCCGATTTCGACCTCACGAGATTCCAGAAGCGTCTCGGACGCTGGACCTGCGAGCCGGAGTTCATCTTCAAGAGCACCCGGAACAACTGGGACTACACCGCCAATTCCCCCCAGAGGGGCGCACCGGTCATCTCCCGGGAGACCATCCGCAGCAAGTATTCCTCCCCCGGCTGGGAAGATATAGACGTCTTCTTCACCGATATCGCCGGGAATTCCGGCGAGGACAACCAGCAGCTCAAGATGATGATCGACCAGTATTTCGACGCCACCGTGCAGGGCGAATACAACCGGTACCGCCTCGACGGAAAGCCGTCCGGCGACCTCACGAAATACAATGACGTTCCGAGCGAGGAGCACTACCGCTTCCCGCTGATCCGCACCGACTGGGATTCCATCCGCCATCAAACGGTGAAGGATGCGATCCCGTGGTTCCAGAACTCTTCGGAGGGCAATGTGGACCAGGTCGTCGCCAACCTCATCAACTTCAACGCGTCCGCCAGCCGCCCGCCCGTGGACGACGGGCAGAGCTGGTTTACCGGCGAACCTAAATTCACCGGCAACAAGCGCACCCCGTACATCAACGAAGTGCTGGCCGAGGTCTCCGTCAGCGGCTACCTCGGAATGCGCAAGATGGAACGTTACCTGAAACCCGAGGGGGATTCCCAGGTCCCGAAATGGCGCCTGTGGTACCAGGGATGCACGTATTCGCCCGAGATTACGATCAGCGTCGAGACCGTGAACATGTATCCTTCCAGCGGCGAAAACGCCGCGATCTCCGTCCGGAATCCCATCCTGATCGGCGAGGTCAGCTTCGATTACTGGAATGACAACGGCGACATGCCCGGATTCTGGGCCACGGAGACTCTCCGGTTCGACGCCAACAACCAGCCGTGGACCGATGATGTCCGCCCCATCCCCGGCGACGATGCCGGCTATATGAAATACATTTATTTCCTTGATGGTGATGCGCTCGGGAACATGACCACGCGGAAACGCGATGACTACGATATGCCCATCGGGCACGAAGCCGATTTCATGCCGTATGTCAGGGTCAAGAACGTCAGGGTCAAGGTCGACCGCGTTGTCCTGCTGGATAATTCCGGGCGGAATGCCGACCTCTCCCTGATGCCGATGCCGCTTTCGGGCAGCGGGATCGTTTTTGAACAGTCCGGCGATCCTTCTGAAAACGCCGGCATAGGCGTCGCAGGCGCCGGCGACGACCTCAAGAAATATTGTGTCGATACGCAGGCGAACGATCCGCGCCAGAACCTCAGCCGCAACGACTGGAGCACCCCGTTGTACGGAACCACCGCCAAGTCGGACATCGGAAAGAAAAACGGAGTCGGGATCAAGGTCGGCACCTATCATGACACCGAGCAGAATAACAATAATCCCAACCCCGCCTACGTCAACGACTCCACGCATATCTCCACGGCATACATCCGGCATGCGCCGATGCAGTCCCTGTGGGAGCTCGGCGCCATCCACCGCGGCGCTCCGTGGCAGACGATCAACCTGAAATGCGGATCCAAGAACGGCGTCGCGATGGGCAGCTACGAAACCGGCGACGGCCATCTGCTGGACCAGGTCGCGCTCGCCCGCAGCACGGAGAAGGCCGACGATGCCGTGGTCGGCATGATCAACCTGAACTGCGTGGCGACGTTCGGCGGCGGCAAGGCCCCGTTCTCATTCAAGTCCCTGTTTACCAATTTCCCCGTCTACCAGACCTTCGAGAATATGAACAAGTCCGGCCGCAGCGGGGCCGTCTACACGATCCGCGGCGACTCCGTCGATTCCGACAAGACCGGCACGACGGATGCCGACCTTTATGCCAAGGAGCTTTCCGAGGCTGTCACCTATGCGCTTTCGAACGGGTATTACCTGCGCCGCACGGCGGTCTTCCCCACCATGGAGCATGCCCAGATGGAGCACATCATCCCGCTGGGGAACAATGTGCCGGATGCGCAGTCCGAAGAGATCTTCGCCCGCGTGGTCAATCTGCTGAAGTGGAACCGCCAGCCGGTCAAACGCGCGACCGTGCTGGTGCTCGCGCAGACCATTCAGGACGTCGGCGGCGATGTTCCCCTTGAGAAGACCGAGCCGAGCAACTCCAACGTCCGCCTGCGCGATGCCGGGTTCATGGCTTTCAGCTCCACGAGCAAGAGGGTCCTCGGTCCGAACTCCGGCAATTCGCCCCCGACGATCAAGTTCGCGCGGACCTCGCCTTCGGACAGAGTAAAATTCCGATATTACGAACCCCTTTTCGACCAGATCACGGGCGAGGCGAAGCTCATCGTCCGCCTGGAATGGGACGATTCGGCCTACGATAACCACGGAGCATGGAAAGTAACGAGGAAAGAATATGCGGAATAATCATTTCATCAAAACACAGATCGTGCTGGCCGCCCTGGTCGCGACTGTGATCGCGCCGATCAGCGTATTCGCCCAGCAGAGAACCGCCGCCCGGACCGCCGCGTCCATCAAGGACAGTGACATTTACGTCCCGGACAAAGTCCTGGAACCCTCCCTCACCAGGAAGGAAGCCTCCGATCTCCTGAAGGACTACATCGCCGCGTTCGGCGACTCGGACATGCCGAAGTCCTATGCCGCCTTCGCCAGGGAGCCCGAGAAGTACAAACGCATCGGGAGCCGCCAGCTCAAGTCGTGCCTGGGCAACCTCTTCAACTACATCTTCGACACCACCATCAAGCCGGACAGCTCCGGCCGCAACGCGGTCAACCCCGAACTCATGGAGGTGACCGAGGCCACCGACGCATGGTTCCGGGCGCTCTACAACAAGGCGCTCGAACTGAACGACCCCGCCGCCATGATGGACAAGGCCATCCGCACGCAGAACGCCAACCTGTACACGCAGGCGAAGAAGGCCTACGACGATAAGGTCGAGGAGCTGAACAAGTTCGCCAAGAAACCGGAACGCCTCGACGCCGCGGCGCTCAAAAGGCTTGCGGAGACAAACAGGGCCAGGCGCAAAAAGGAATACATCGCCCTGCGCAAACAGCAGATCATCGAGGAGGAAGCCGCCGCGAAACAGGCTCTCGACGAGGAACTGAAAAAGGCCGCTTCCTCCAAAAACAAATAACCCCATCCCACCGGGAGACACGATATGAGAAAACATGCAGCCAGGCCGTTTACGCTGATCGAACTGATCGTGGTCATGGGAGTGATGATCCTCATCGCCGCGATCGCGGTTCCCGCGTACAGTTCGCTTTTCTCGGGCCGCAAGACCACGCTCGCCGCAAATAAGCTGAACGGCGCGGTCATGGAGGCGCGCGCCCACGCCGTGACCTCCAAGCAGTACAGCGCGCTGATCTTCGGGAAGGAAGGGAACGGCTACACGAATTTCCGCCTGGCCGAGGTCTATTACAGCCCCAGCAAAAACACTTACGCCTGGCGCCGCTGGGTCCCGGGCGCTTCCATCGTGCTCCTCCCCGAGAACACCATGATCCCCACGGGAAATGAAAACCTCGGCACGACTGCCAAGGGCGTGTCCGGGACCATGGGGTCGGCCGACCTGCCGGAAGTCACCCTGTCCACCAATTCCGGCATGTCCGAATCCGAAGCTCCCGCCATCGTGTTCAAGCCGAACGGCCAGCTGGCCGGGACGCGGGAAAAGAACGTGGTGGTGCGGTTCGTGGAGACCAACCGGTACGAGGCGAACAGAAGCGTGACACCGAAACTCCCGCTGAACATCAACTGGCTGACCTGCAAGACCAAGTTCCTGGACCCCGTGCAGTGACCCCATATCTCCGGAGATAGACACAGTATGCGTTTTCAATGTTCATCCTGCGGCAGGATCGTAGCTGTCGACGACGTTGACGCCGGCATCATGGTGCAGTGCGGCCACTGCGGCAGCGTGGTGCAGGTCCCCCCGACGCGCCTTTCCCGCGGCTCCGTGATCGCGGATTTCATCATCCGCCGCGCCATCGGGCAGGGCGGAATGGGCACGGTGTACCTGTCCCACCAGATCACGCTCGACCGGCCCGCCGCGCTGAAGATCCTGGCGGAATCCTACGCGAACAACGCCGAATTCGTGGCGCTCTTCATCAAGGAGGCCCGTGCCGCCGCCAAGCTGAACCATCCGCATATCGTCCAGGCCTATGCCGTGGGCGAGGACGACGGACTGCTGTATTTCGCCATGGAGAACATCGACGGCGAGACCATGAAGGACGTGCTGGATCGCGAGGGCGCGATCCCCGTGGACCAGGCGCTGAACGTGATCCAGCAGATCGCCGAGGCGCTGAACTACGCCTGGATCGAACAGAAACTCATCCACTGCGACATCAAGCCCGACAACATCATGCTCACTTCCACCGGACGCGCCAAGCTCGCCGACCTCGGTCTCGCACGCGTGACCGGAGACATGAGCGATTCGGACGACGACGAAGTCATGGGCACGCCGCAGTATATCAGCCCCGAAGCCCTCACCGGAGCCCCGATGGATACCCGCAGCGATATCTACAGCCTCGGCGCCACGTTCTACCAGTTCGTGACCGGACGCCTGGCATTCGACGGCGCCACCGCCGCCGAGATCGCGAAGAAGCACCTCACCGAGCCGCTGATCCCGCCGCGTTCCGTGAACAAAGATATCCCGGAGAGCGTTTCCCGCATCATCATGAAGATGATGGCGAAGAACCCCTCCATGCGTTATCAGGACGCTTCCGAGCTCATCGACGACCTCCGCAACGCACGCCGCGGCAAGCTCGCCGGCCCGGCCACCGATTCCGAAATCCTTGCCGGCGGCGCGAAACAGGCTGCACGTGTGGCGCGCCCGGTCGGCGGCGGGACGGTCCTCGCTTCCGGCGCGGATCATCAGAACGACCGCGCACGCAATATCTATAACCTGAAAAAACGCCAGCAGGACGAGGCCCGCAAGACGAGGATCGTGGTTATGATCGCATGCCTCGTGCTCCTTGTTTCCCTCGTTGCGGCGGGCATCCTCTTCTATTTCAACAACGCCAAGGCGCGCGAGGAACGCGCCCGCAAGGAGGCCGCCGAGGCTGCCGAACGCGAACTCCAGCGCGACACCCCGATGACGCTGGAAGTCGACGAGATCCTGGCGTTTTCCCGCGCGAATCCCTCGGACAAGCGCGGCCTGCTTGAGAAGTGCGAGGCTTTCATCGCCAAGAACTACCAGCCCTCGAAACCTAAAGAGGACCAGGCGCTGATGACGTTCCGCGCAGTCTTCCAGGAGGTCGACGAAAGCATGATGGCGTCCACGCGCGACCTGGAGGCCAGAAAACTCCGTAAGCTGATCGCCCAGCGCAGGGACGACGCCGAGGCCGCCGAGGAGGCGCGCCGCCGTGCGCAGCAGGCCGCCGAGGATAAGCGCAAGGCCGACGAATACGCCCAGCAGGCCGATCAGCTCCGCAAGGAGCAGAGCGCCCGCACCGCCATGGAGCTTGCCGAACGCCTGGTTACGGACAAGGAGTATTTCGCGGGGCACATGATCGAGCAGACCCGCCACGACCATCTGGACCGCGCGGAAAAGGATTACGCCGACTGGTTCCAGACTCTCGACCGCCATGCGCAGGATTCCGACGAGGCCGTCGCCGAGGTCGCACGCCCGTACCGCGACTGGGCACGGATCGTGCTCGACAATATTGCAGGCGCGAAGGCCATCCGCGAGAACACTTACAACGGCAATACCATCCTCGCCGAAACCCAGGTCGGCTACGGCCCGTCCGGCATCTGCCGCGTGAAGTCCATCAACAACGGCGTCGTGAAGGCTGTCATGGTCGACGGCAAACAGTTCCAGTTCAATTTCGACGACCTTCCGCTCAAGCAGCGCCTGGTGCTCCTGAAGAAGGGCGCGGGTGAGGCCGGGCATTCCGACGCGCTGTATTTCTATCTGCTTCTCTACGGCGATTTCGCCGGCGCGAAGGAGATCGTCGCGGACGACGACAACGCGAAGGAGATCGCCAACTACATTCTCGCCAGCTATTTCAAATACGTGGTCAAGAACTCCGATGAGAAGACGCTCGAGGAACTCAAGGCCAAATACGGCACGATGCGCGAATTCCGTAACGCCATGTCCACGTACAAGCAGAACAATCCCTGAAACGACTTGGGGAGCAACGATACCATGAAGATCACAGAAGACATTGTCAAAGCGCTGCACGCCTGCATCGCGGACGGGTATGACTCCGTCACCGATTTCGCAAACTGCGCCAACGTCAGCGCGAACACCATTTCCAAGTACATGCGGCGCGAGACCGAGGTCATGCAGAAGGATACCTGGGAGAAGCTCCAGCCGCTCCTCACGGCCTACCTGCCCAAGGACGGCGACAAGGTCAAGTACGAGATCGAGATGACCGCCGACCAGAAGATTCTGCTGGATGCGTTCGACAGCCTGCCGCCGGACGTCCAGAGCCAGAAGCTCATGGAGATCATCCAGCTCGCCAAAAAGCATCTGGCCGCCGTCGAGGCTGCGAAAAACGCCGCCGAATGATCGTTTGATGCCGGAGTCCGACCCTAACCTCACGAAGTTCCTGGCGGCTTCCGGCGCCGCTTCCAGACGGCATTCCGCCGAGCTCATCAAGACCGGCCATGTGTCCGTGAACGGCGCCGTCTGCATCGATCCCTCCGTCCGCATCGGCCCCGGGGACCGCGTGTCGCTGGACGGACGGGACATCGAACCCGTCCGCGCCTTCGTCTATGTCATGCTCCACAAGCCGCGCGGCTACGTATGCACCTCCGACGACCCACACGCCCCGAAGAAAGCCCTGGACCTGATCGACATCCCGGACGTCCGCCTCGTTTCCGCGGGGCGCCTCGACAAGAACAGCGAAGGGCTCATCCTCTTCTCCAACGACGGTGCGTGGATCGAACAGCTCACGCATCCCCGCCACGGCACGCGGAAGACCTACCAGGTCACCACCGACCGGCCGCTTACCTCCGCCGATATCCGGCTTCTCACCACCTCCGGCGTGCAGAACGACGGCGAGACGCTCCGGGCGCTCTCCATTCGCGCGCAGGCTCCCGGCCGTTATATCTTCATCCTCGGCGAAGGCAGGAACCGCGAGATCCGCCGCATGATGGAATCGCTCGGCAACCGCACGCGCAGGCTCAAACGCATCGCGGTCGGCGGTCTCCGGCTTGGCGGACTTCCCATGGGACAGTGGCGCAAGCTCACACCCGCCGAAGCGCAGCTCGCCCTGGGCGGCCTGAAACCTGTTCGCGGCAAATCGGGATCGCCGGACTGATCCGGTTTCTTTTTGTGGCATTCCGGAACCGTCCCGAATGTCTTTCAGCATCTTTATGCAGGCGTCCTTGCAGGCTTGAGCTCGTTTTTTTTTATACTTTTTTCCGGTTTCGGTTTGCATTTTCCAAACCCGGGGTGTATATTAAATCTCATGCAAGAAATTGCGGGGGCGTAGCTCAACTGGTTAGAGTGCCACCCTGTCACGGTGGATGTTGCGGGTTCGAATCCCGTCGCTCTCGCCATTTTTGTATCTGCACAGTACAAAATGGCGTTTTTTTATGTCTTGAATCCGTGCCGTCGCGAAGCACGGCACAACCGCAGCGGAGGCCATGCCTCCCCGGGGGGCGCATGGAAAGGATCCTTCAACATTTCATCGGCTATCTGACGGCCGAACGCGGCCTCGCACGGAATTCCACCGCCGCCTATTCCTCCGACCTCGAAGACTTCGTCCAATGGCTCCATGCGCAGGGCATCGAGTCGTTCGACGCTGCCGGACGCGACGCCATCATCGACTACCTGGAATACTGCCGCGACGAACGCGGCCTGGAGACGGTCAGCATCGCGCGCCGCCTGGTGGCGATCAAGATCCTCTACCGGTACCTTTTCCGCGAACGCCTGATCGCCGCGGATGTCACGGACGTGATGGATTCGCCGAAATTCTGGCGCATCCTGCCGGATTTCCTGAACGTTGCCGAAGTCGATGCCCTGCTCAACGCTTACCCCGTGAAATCGCAGGACCCGCTCGTCATCCGCAACCGCTGCATCCTGGAGCTGCTGTATTCCTGCGGGCTTCGCGTCAGCGAATGCGTGAACCTCCGGTTCGGCTCCGTCCGGTTCGACGAATGCACCATCCGCGTGCTCGGCAAGGGCTCCAAGGAACGCATCGTGCCGATGGGCGACGCCGCGATCCGCCAGCTGAAACGCTATCTGGAGAAAGCCCGGCCGGAACTCGCCGGCGACGGTGCCGCGCCACAGCTCTTCCTCTCCAACCACGGTCGCAAGCTCGACCGCGAACGCGTCTGGATGGTCGTGAAAGAGGCCGCCCGCATCGCCGGGATCGCCAAGAACATCCATCCCCACACGCTCCGCCATTCCTTCGCCAGCCATCTGCTCGAAAACGGCGCCGACCTGCGCGTGATCCAGGAGATGCTCGGACACGCCGACATCAGCACCACACAGATTTACACGCACGTCGACGAGAACCGCCTGCTCGGCGTCTTCAATAAATTCCATCCGAGAGCCTGACCGCCCATGAAATTGAAGGAATTCCTCAACACGCCCATTCGCCGCATGGTCGCACGCAACATCGCTCTGTCGCTCGTCGTCGGCATCTGTCTGCTGTACGTGGCGCTGCACGATTCCCGCCGGATGCACAGCGAGACCATCATGTTCTCCACCATGAGCACATTCGGGACGGTCAGCCTGGCGCACAAGGAGAAAATGGTGCTGAGCAATGCCCTGACGGCGGCGCACGAGGCGGTGCGCGAGGTGGAGAAGACCTGCAATATCTTCGACCCGGAAAGCGAGCTTTCCAAACTCAACGCGACCGCGGCGGACGAATCCTTCGCGTGCGGCGACCTGCTGTGGGACGTGCTCACGCAGGCGCGCGCGTTTTACCGCGATTCCGGCGGGCTCTTCGACGTGACCATCGACCCGCTGATGAAGCTCTGGGGATTCCACAGCAAACGCGAGACGCTGCCCTCCGCAGAGGAAATCGCCGAGGCAAAACGGTGCACCGGGCTCGACAAGGTCGTGTTCGACGACGAAAAGCATACCGTGAAATTCACCGTGCCCGGCATGTCGATCAACCTCGGCGGCATCGCCAAGGGCTATGCGCTCGACCGTGCCGCCGACGCCGTCCGCGCGCTCGGCGTCACGACCGGCTGGATTGAGATCGGCGGCAATATCCTGGCGCTCCCGAAGAAATCCGGCGGCGGCAAATACGCCGCAGGCATCCGCGATCCGTTCCGCAAGGATGATCTCCTCGGACGCACCTCGCTCAGCGACGCCGCGATCAGCACCAGCGGCAATTACGAACGTTACGTGCTCATCGACGGCAGGCAGTACACGCACATCATCGATCCCTCGACCGGGTTGCCCGTGGCCGATATGGATTCCGTCTCCGTGATCGTGCCCGCGGGGAAGGCCGCCCCGCCGGGAGTCGCCTCGGACGCCCTCTCCACGTCCATTTTCATTGCCGGGCCGGACGCCGTGGCGGGTTGGACGAAGAAGTTCCCCGGATTGCGCGTGCTGATCGTGCGAGGGCCCGCCGACAAGCCGGAGATCCTGAAATTCGGCAGGGGCTGGGGCGAGATCCCTTCCGAACTCCCGCCGCGGCAGTGATGGGGCCCGGTATTCCTCCGTTCGATCAGGACGAAGAAGCCTGTCGGCCCGATCGCGTTGGAGACAACAGGCGATTCCGCTTTTTTGCCTGTTTCCGGTGTTTTTAAAAACAAAAAACCGGAACGGGGCAAATGCACCATTCCGGAAAAAAACAGCCCCGGGACTTCCGCTCCGGGGGCAAAAACGGGATTCAACGCAGGCGCTGATGAACCGTTCCTTTTTCTGAACCTTCAGATCATGATTTCTTCAAATCAGCTTGTTCCACGATTCGAGGGAAACTGCAGAATAACCGAGTGTTGTGTCAATCTCGCACGCAGATTAGGGGCATGACATTCCGTTTTTGAACAATTAATTCAATCGCTGAAACAGGGACTGCTGCATACATGCCGGATCGCGCAATGCCATGTTCGTTTTTCCGTCGAACAATGCAGGTTCCTTTGCACAAAAGCAAAGTTATACCGAATAAAAGCCGCGATACCACTTTACGAATTGTTCAACGCCTTCTTCGATGCCGACTTTCGGGCAGTACCCGTAATCTTTTTCCAATGCCGAAGTGTCTGCCCAGGTCGTCGTAACGTCGCCCTATTTTTCCGGAACAAGATCGACTGCTTTGACCGTGTTGTGCTGAGAAAGCAAAACGGCCATTGAAAGCCCGACATATCCAGTTCCCGCGATGGCGATTTTCATTCTGTAGAATCCTGATGTGTTTTTTGTCGAATCAACTGATTGTTGCAGGAAAACAAAGGAGAAAAACTACTCCTCGATCATCCTCAGCAGATATTGTCCGTATTCGGTCTTGAGCATGTCCTGCACGCTGGCGCGGATGTCGGATTTCGTCATCCAGCCGTTCTCGTAGGCGATTTCCTGCAGGCAGGCGATCTGAAGTCCCTGGCGCGTCTCGACCGTGCGGATGAAATTCGCGGCGTCGAGCATGCTGTCGTGCGTGCCGGTGTCGAGCCAGGCATAGCCGCGTTTGAAAAGCTCGACGTGAAGTTGGCCGCGCCGGAGATAGTCGTTGTTGACGGCGGTTATTTCGAGCTCGCCGCGTGCGGACGGTCTGATGCTTTTCGCGATGTTGATGACATCGTTGTCGTAGAAGTAAAGCCCGGTCACGGCATAGTTCGATTTCGGTTTGGCGGGTTTCTCCTCAATGGAAATGGCATTCCCCTCGGGATCGAACTCGACCACGCCGAAGCGTTCCGGGTCGCAGACGTGGTAGCCGAACACGGTCGCGCCGACCTCGCGTTCCGCTGCATTTCGCAACAGCTTGCCGAGCTTCGCGCCGTAGAAGATGTTGTCGCCGAGCACGAGCGCCACGCGGTCGGGTCCGATGAACTCCTCGCCGATCAGGAACGCCTGCGCGAGCCCTTCGGGCTTCGGCTGGACGGCATAAGTGAAACTCACGCCGAACCGCGAACCGTTGCCGAGCAGGCGTTTGAAGCTGGGTTGGTCTTCCGGCGTGGTGATGATGAGGATGTCGCGGATGCCCGCCAGCATGAGCGTGCTGATCGGGTAGTAGACCATCGGTTTGTCGTACACGCCGAGGAGCTGTTTGGACACGCCGCGGGTGATCGGGTGAAGGCGCGTTCCCGCGCCGCCTGCCAAAACAATGCCTTTCATGTTCAATCTCCTGTTCCGAGGCGTTCCATTTTGTACGAGCCGCTGAGCACGTGCGCGCACCAGTCGTCCTTGTGTTCGAGGTACCAGAGCACCGTCTTGCGGATGCCGCTTTCGAATGTCTCCTGCGGCTTCCAGCCGAGTTCGCGCGCGATCTTCGACGGGTCGATGGCATAACGCAGGTCGTGGCCGGGGCGGTCCTTCACGTGGACGATCTGTTCGGCGTAGGATTTGCCGTCGGCGCGCGGCCTGAGCTCGTCGAGCAGGGTGCAGATCGTCTTCACGACCTCGATGTTCTTCTTCTCGTTGTGCCCGCCGATGTTGTACGTCTCGCCGGGGACGCCCTTTGTTGCGACGAGGTACAGCGCCCGGGCGTGGTCTTCGACGTACAGCCAGTCGCGAATCTGCAGGCCCTTGCCGTAGACCGGCAGTTCCTTACCGTCCAAAGCGTGCAGGATCACCAGCGGGATGAGCTTCTCCGGGAAGTGGTACGGCCCGTAGTTGTTCGAGCAGTTCGTGACCACCGTCGGCAGCCCGAACGTGCGTTTCCACGCCCGGACCAGGTGGTCGCTCGACGCCTTGCTGGCGCTGTATGGCGAACTTGGCGCGTACGGCGTGGTTTCGCGGAAGAAATCCCCCGGTCTGTTCAGGTCGCCGTAGACCTCATCCGTCGAAATGTGGTGGAACTTGAACGCGGCCCTCCCGGCATCGTCGAGCGCATGGTAGTATTTCCGCGCCGCTTCAAGGAGCGTGTACGTGCCCACGATGTTCGTCCGGATGAACTCGCCCGGACCGTCGATGGAACGGTCCACGTGGCTTTCCGCGGCGAGGTGCATCACGTGCGTCGGCTTGAACTCGGAGAATACGCGGTCCAGCTCGTCCTTGTCGCAAATGTCGACCTTCTCGAACTTGAAACGGTCGGATTGTGCGATCGGAGCCAGATTTTCCAGATTGCCGGCATAGGTGAGCTTGTCGACCACGCACACGGCATCCGGTGTGTCGTTGATGATGTGCCGGGCAACAGCCGACCCGATGAATCCGGCGCCCCCGGTAACGATGATGCGGTTCATGAAAGCGAGTGTTCTCTTTGGCAATGTTTTGGTTGCAGTGCTCAAAACAACGGTTTTTTTTGCTTGAAGAAAAAGTGATAATCTTTCCCGTCGAATCCCTGAGGATCGGGATGAATCATGCTATGGCCTTGCACCAGGCTGCCGGGTATTGAATGCGAACGGACGATTCGACCGAAGTGACATTGATGTATACATGCCCGTTTTCCTGCGGTGCATCCAGAATTACGCCATGTTCGCCCTTAAACGGCCCTTCCGTAAAAACAACGTGAATTCCCTTTTTCAGCCCCTCGCTGACATCCATGTCTTCCGAGCGGGAAACGTTTTCAAGCTTCCTGATGATTTCAAGTTCGTGGAGAAGGGTATCTTCCGTTGCTTCATCAACCGGGAGTATCCGAATGACTTCTCTTTTCCTCATCAACTCGGATTTGAAATCGGGCGGGATGCAGGCGAAGAGATAGTTTGAAAACATCGGAAGGATGAATTCGCGCTTATAACAGTAGGAACGGCCTTTGCTGATGACGGGATGAACCTTTATGATTCGTTTCATCGGCAGATAAACAGGAAAACCCTCCTGGTCGATCAGGGAAAAAACCTTCTTCTCATTCCTGCAAAGAGTGTAAACCGGCTGCCAAAGCAGCCCTTCATGCTTCTCAAAAAGAACTTGTTCTGTCATAAAGTGAACTCACGAACTGAAAAGCCGGGCATCCGCAGGCATTTCGGGGGAAAACGATCCCCTGCAATGCGGAACCGGTCTTGCTCCGGCTGAAAAAGAAGAACCGTTTTATTTCGACTCAGACGAGGGAAACAAAACGGGGTATGTGTCTGGGGCGAAAAACGGCATGGGCCATGAGATGTCCATGTCGACGTAAAGGTTTCCGACTCCTTTGGGCGGGGGAATCAGGAGATGAGGAAGCGCTCACGATGAGAGGGCGGGAAATCCAGGCGCCAACGCCGTTCAACGTCTGGCAGAGATGTGTCGTGTGTGCTTCGAACATGTCCGGTTTGTACTTAAATTGTTTTAGACCCGCGACGAACATGCGAGTTCCGTATTTTGGTTCTGCGTCGTGCCCGGATCGCTCCGGACAGAACACTTTATTCTCCAAATATAATGCTTTTTTTCAGCAAAGTCAAGTTCACAAATTGAAAAATGGGCTTTTTTCTGACGATACGGACATTGCTTGCGGACATGCCGTTTCTTCCTGTTTTTCCAGTGTCGCCGCGGGGTGTCCGGCCGTTTTCGTAAAGCTTCTGAATGAATGTCAGGGCATTCTGCAGACCGGCCCGTTTTATACTGCCGACCTGCTTTTGATCCAATCCAGGGTGATCTTTGTGCCTTCCGCCCTTGAATAGGGGGGATTCGGTGCGACGGAATACGTCGATTCCACATCGTTTTCGAACGAAGTCGTCATGTTCGTCAGGCGATAGCTTGTCATCGGGAACGGTATGTGGAAAAGCCTGAGGAAATCGCCGGCCAGGGCGGCAGTCTTGAATACGAAGAAAGGAATGGTCGGGATGCGGATCCCGACTTCTGCCGCAATCTCATTGGCCCACTGCCGGATCGAGACTGCCGGGCGGTCTCCGAGGTAGAAGATCTTCCCCTCTATTTGCCCGCGGGGAGCGTCCAACAGGATCGTCTCCATTTGATAGATCAGGTTCCCGACGAAACCGAACGTCCTGTTCGCATCTTTTCCGCTCATGTGGAAATAATGCCCGTTTATCACCATATAAAAGAAGTGGCAGTACGGTTCCTCGAACCATGGCCCCCAGATGGACGTCGGGCGCACGATCGCATATTCGAACGGAAGGTCCTTGCTCGATCGCAGGAACAATTCCCCCTGTTTCTTGCTTTCGCCGTAGAAATTGATGGTTTCGAAGTCGTTTTCGTCTTTCGGGTTCCGTCTCGCGCAGACCAGCTGGGTCGAGGTGAAAATGACACGTTTGACGGACGGTGTCTCCCGGAGGGCGCGGACCATGTTTTCGACTCCCCTGGTGTTCTGGGCGTAATCGTCCAGCGACTTCCCGTTGAGGTCGGTCCGTGCGGCGAGGTGGATCACATAGTCCGGGGCGAACTCCCGGATCGTCTGCGTCAGCTTGTCCCCGTTCAGAATATCGAGGTCGCACCAGTATTGTTGATGCTCCTTTTTCTTAGGGGGCTTCCAGTCGATGTTCAGGACCTCGAATCCTTTCGAAAGGTAGTGGTCTACGGTGTTGGTGCCGATAAAACCGGAACCGCCTGTGATGAGGATTTTCATAAAAAGTATTTCCGAATCGGATTAAAAGTCTTTGGAGGATTTCCAGAGGTTTTTATAGAAAAAATAGAGCGGCTGTTTGATGCGGTATTTCAGAAGGTTCTTCCTGCATGTTTCCGTGATGCCCGTTTCCTTCAGGGCCGCATAGAAGCCTTTTTGGCGATAGCTGTCGAGGAACGGTCCGCGCAGGGCATGGCGGGGTGTCGGCTGCCTCAGCTGGGCGTTTCCGGCGACCGCCTCGGAAACATCCCGTTCGATCAGCACCAGCTCGTTTTGCAGCACATCGAGGATCTTCCTGCCGGATTGCGTGTTGACCAGGATCATGGACGGGAAAAAGGGGACTCTCTCCAGACCTTTCCGGTCCAATCCCCAGAAATCCCCCAGGGTCAGGTCCGCAATGCGTTCCGCGGATGCGAACGGACAGGAATAACAGGATTCATTCAGGTCGATCCCGTACATGAACGCATAGAAATACGGATCGCTTTTCCAGTCCCGCTTCAGGAGAAGCTTTTTCCCGGAACGGACGAACATGCAATAGCCGTTCGTGTTGTCCCGGAAAGAGCAGGTGATTCCCCGATGCCCGGAAACCAGATGGTCAAGATACTCTCTCCAATACCGGGCGGGCGGCGCTCCGTGGCAGATCAGGTCGACCGTCAGGAGATTGCCGTACCGTTTGCCGAGGCAACCGTAGAGTCCCGCGATCTGGCACGGCGTCCCGATCCAGAGGACCTTGCGCCCTTTTTCCAGGAAAGCCTTTGTCCGGCGGTATGTGTCCTTCGCAGCGCTTTTGAGATATTTCGATCCCCGGGCGGCTTCGAGCTCGTCCAGGGTCTCGATACATGTTTGTTCCACTTCCCCGTCGGAGGTGTAACGGCAGGCGAAAACGACTCCGCCGTCATGGATCGTCTTTTTCGAAATCGCGTAAGCGATCCCGCCGGAAGACGACCCTCTCCGTTCCTGCCTGTTCGCGGTCCATCCGGCATAGCACGCGAGGATGTCATGTGCATCGGGGGGGGTAAGGACAGGGCAGATTTTCCGGCATGCTCCGCACGAGACGCATTTGCCGGGGTCGATTTGAGGGGAGAGGAAACCCGAGGAGTCTTCCCGCAGCCGGATCGCGTCCCGCGGGCATATCTGCTCGCACGCGCCGCATGCGACACATCGTGCCGTGTCACACAGTGCGATCATTCCGCAGTCCCGTGCATTTCCGCAGTTCGTTCGAAAGGAAGGACAGCGATTCCTGCCGCAGGTCGGAAATGCATTTTTCCGCTTGTGCGGAATAATCGGTCTTGTGTTTCAGGACCTCGCTCACCGACCCGCCCAGGAGCACGCCCCGGTCGCTCATGCCCGTCGCTTTCAGGATGTTTGCGACACGGTCGTCCAGGGACTGGTTCGGATTCAGGATTGCCAGGAAATCCTTTCGGAAATTGATCGAGAATGCGGTGCCGTGGAACGAGGTCGTGACGACAAAGGCCGCCTTCGAGACCAGGTCCAGGAAATCTTCGGGGCCGACGTCCATGAGGGTCCTGACATTTGACCGGGCAGGATACAGATTCTTCCCGATAAAGACGAGGGGGAGGCCATAGGCTTTCCGCACCTCCTCGATCATCGCGTTGATCGCCGGATAGACGTTGAAGACATAGTCGAGGATGTAGCATAAGATATACTTCCCCTTGACCTGGATCGTGTTCGATTTGATTGCATTGAGCCAGTCGTTTCCGTCCAGGAGAAAGGTCGGGTCCAGGACGTATCTGGCGTCTTTTCTGCCGGTCAGATCCTCGATCAGCGAACAGCCGGACCGTTCCCGGACCGACAGGGCGTTGTAGCGCAGCAGATAGTGGCGGTATTCCTCGCGGAACTCCGGCCCCAGCTCGGAACATCCGAAGCTGGATGCGTAGGCGATCTTCGGGGCGGAATCCGGTGCGAAATTCAGGAGCATGGAGTGGTCGTGGTGCATGTACCGCGGATTCCAGCACTGATCGCTGCCGGTCAGGTAAATGTCGAACTGCGGCGGATCCTTTTCGATGCCCGCCATGTCGTATTCCTTCGTGTGCGGGATCCTGTCCAGGAAAGCCCTGAATTTGTCCTTCTGCCTGCGTGTCTCCCAAAACTCTCCGGTCATCAGCCGTTTGATCGTCCTTGCGACGGAGAAGACCAGGGGGAACCTTTCCAAAAACGAAAAACGTTTCCGGTTCTCGTCCCGGGCCGCTTTCGACAAATGGTATTTCGCAGGATATTGATAGTCGATCAGCGTGGCGGAATATCCAAGCCGTTCCAGAGCCGTGTGCATTGCGAAGGTCTGCAGCGCGGTCCCGAAGTTGATCCCCCTGTGTATGGTGATGAACCCGACTCTGATCCCGTTCATGGAAAAGGTTCCCGGATCTTTTTCACACGTTTTGTTCTTTGGGAAGCATGGACCCCATTAACCGGAAATCGAACTCTTCTTCGCACAGCCTGGACACTTTCCGGAAGGTCGTCTTCAGGTTGACATAGCTTTTGAACCTGCGGAACAGAGACATTTTGAGATGGGGATGCCCCGGATCGATTTCGCGGGGATGGATGTATACGACGAAGGGCCGATTGTCCTTTTTGAGCTGCCGGATTCCCCACTTGATGATCGGGTAGGGGTACAGCCTCAAATAGCCGCCTCCGACCATGTTGATCCTGTGCCCGAAGACGGTGACCATGGATTGCGGGATCTCCAGCAGGTCGCCATGCTGCGTGTGGATCGTATGGATGTCCAGCGGGGCGGATTTCATGCCGCCGTGGGTCCTGGGACCGGGGAAACAGCTGGAATCATACAGATAACCCGCTTTCCGGATCTCCTCGAAGACCCAGGGGGAATCCTGCGTCGTGCTGAATCCGGCCGCCCGGAATCCCAGAACAGGTTTCTGAATGATATTTTCCAGGATATCCTTCGTTTTTCCGATATCTTCCCGGAACTGCTCTTTCGAGCTCTTGTATGCCAGGATATGGGCATACCCGTGCGAGGCGATCTCGTGGCCTTCCTCCGCGCATCTTCGCACCAGGTCCGGGTATTTCTCGGCGAAATACCCCAGCCAGAAACACGTCGCCCTGATGTTGTACTTTCGCAGAAGGTCGAGGAGGCGTTCCATGTTCGGAACAAGTCTGTCGGCCTGTTCTCCCCATTTTTCCACGGGGATTTCTCCGGGAACGTCAAGGATGTTGAACCATTCTTCAACATCGATTGTCATAAAACAGGTTTGCATTTTATTATCTCACGTCAAAGTCTGACAGGTTAATTCTCCAGTTGTATAGTTTTCTGCACAATTCCGGCAGTTCGTGTCCGTTCATGCCGCATGCGACCAGATGCAGTCTCCTCGGCAGATATCTGCGAAGGGGACGGATGATTCTGCCGAACGGGAGTCTGCTGCTCGGATAGGCAATCATGGCCGCCTGATTCTTCACTTCGATCGCGACCGTCAGGAACGCTTCGTAGAAGTTTTTCTCGGAAAGCGGATTGATGTCGATGATATAGGCGACAGGCCCGAACGATTCCTGGTACAGAGTGTAAACCGCGGTCCCGTTTTTCAGTTTTACGAAATGATGTCTTTTGTCGTACCGACCTTTGCGGAACAGTTCGGTGTCATTTTTCGAGATCGGATAAGCGACCTCTTTTGAGGAGGAAAACACCTTGCAGAGATACAGGAAGAGGATGATGAAGAACCGGAGGAAATTCAGAATGGATAATCCTTTTTTCAGCTTGCCGAGCGCGAATGGAACAAGATAGATGTCAAGAACACCGATCCTTTTCCATTCCAGAACGTTAATGCAGTACTCATAAAAATTGTCGTTGGGGAACCCGTACACGATACTGCATCCGTCCTCGGCTGCGAGCTTTTCCGTTTCGGCCGCCATGTCTGCCACACCGAAGGGACCGAGTTTTGCCTCCGGGATGACGATCGTGTCGACGCTCAGGCCGAACAGGACTTTTTCTCCGTTGATGAAATATTCGTATGGAACGATGCAGAACGACGCCAGGATGCGATCATCCTTTTTGTAGATACAATGGTACGAATAACCTTTGCATGTATTGGTGAATTCCTGCTCGAAATGCTCGAGAGTTTTTTCGATATGGTAGCCTTCCTGAAACAGGGCGCAAATACCCTGCTTCTCACTTTGGGAAAGCTGAGCGGTCGTGCAGGTCTTGAATCCGTCCATTGTCGTAAACTTACATGTTAAATGGCCGTGTATCCGCCGTCAACGGGCAGGAGAGTGCCGGTTATGAATTTTGATGCCGGGCTAAGCAGGAAGGCGACGGCGTTTGCAACGTCTTCCGGGGCTCCGAACCCGAGCGGCTGTTTCTTTTTCAGTTGTTCGATCTCGTCCTCATTCAGGACCGACGTCATTTCCTTCAGCATGTCCGTGTCGATGTTGGACGGCATGATGGAGTTGACCCGGAATCCTTTGTCCGCGAGCTCGACTGCCAGGGAGCGGATCGACGCGTTCAGGGCGCCTTTGGTCCCGGCGTATGCGGACAACCCCTGCCACCCGGAGCAGGCCGCAACGGAGGAGATCGCGACGATGCTTCCGCCGTCGCTGGCGGTTTTCCGGATGAAATGCCGGACCAGCAGCATGAACGAAAAATAGTTGACGGTGAAGATGTCCAGCAGTTCCGCCGTTGCGATCATTTTGACCGGGACGACGGGGGCGATCCCGGCGGCATGGACGAGTCCGGTCAGTTTGAGGCCGTCTTCGCAGGCTTTTTTCAGGATCGCCGGAACGCATTCGTCCGGGTTCCGCAGATCCGCGGAGATGGCGATGTGGCCGTCCCCGGGGAGCGAATCGCGGACTTCGTCAAGCCGTTCCCGGTTTCTTGCCACGAGGACGACTTTCGCTCCCTCGGATGCGCACCGGCGGGCGCAGGCTTCCCCGATTCCCCGGGATGCGCCCGTTATCAGAACCTTTTGTCCGGCGAGGATCATTTCATTTCCTCAAGAATGTCGTTGATCGTGGAGAACCCGCGGATCTTTGCGGCGGGAAGCTTGATGTCGAGTTCGGACTTGAACAATGCGATCAGTCCGAGCATGTTCATGGAGTCCCACTGAAGCTCGGACAGCTTCTTGTCCGGGGTGATTTCCGACGCATCGACTTCAAACAGTTCGGCGAGCAGTTCGATCTTCTTTTCGTTTGTCATATTGTTTGCCTTTCCGAGTTAAGAAAGCGTTAAGACTGTGGCTCCGTACGAATACCCGACTCCGAATCCGGCGATCAGAACCTTGTCCCCCTTGTGGATCAGGCCGGAATCGAGCGCGTCCCGGATGGCGACCGGGATCGTCGATGATACCGTATTCCCCGTATTCTTCATGTTCAGATAGAACTTTTCCGCCGGGATCCGGCACATCTTCCGCAGGAAATTGAGGATATAGGAGTTTGCCTGATGCAAGATGAAAAGGTCGATGTCCTCTTTTTCGAGGCGATTCTTCTCCAGCGCCTGCTTTATCAGGGGCGGCACAGCTTCGATCGTGAAATTGAAGATTTCGGGCCCATCCATATAGAGTTCGTTATCCGTATAAATGTTCCCCGATCCGTATTCTTTTTCTTCCGCATTTTCCGTGCCGTGGCGCAGGCCGCCGTTTCGGATGATCAGGTTTCCCGCCCCGGATCCGTCCGTCCCCAGCACGAATTCCCCGATTCCGCCGGTATCTTCCCGGTTCAGGAACGTCGCCGTGGCGGCATCGCCGAAAATGGAGCGGTTGCCCTTGTCTTTCGGGTGGATCCTTCTGGTGTATGCTTCCGCCGTGATGAGCAGGACTCCGTTTGCGATCCCGCTTTTCAGGAGCCCTTTGGCGAGGGACAGTCCGTAAACGTAGCCGGAGCAGCCCAGGTTGTAATCCAATGCCCCGATCGAGGTCGGAAGCCCCAGCCTGTTCTGCAGGATGGAGGAATTGCCCGGCAGGATGTGGTCGGGATTCTGCGTGCAGAAAAGAAGATAATCGACGGAATCTTTAAGCTCGGGATTCTTTTGGAAAAGCGCGCGGCACGCCTGTTCCGCCATGTCGAGCGGCGTCTCGTCTCCCGATGCGACGTGCCGGGACACGATCCCGACTTTCTGTTCGATCTTGTCCGCGGTCCATTCCGGGAATTCCGATTCGAGGTCGGAATTGCTCAGGCATTTTTCAGGGAAATATGTCGCAAAGATCATGGCATGCCTCAATCGTTAGTCGTTTCTTCGATCAGCTTGATCCAGCGCGTCACGACGACCTCGCGGGAGAATTCCCCGTGATAGGCGTCCAGCGCGTTCGTCTGGGTCTTCCGGGCGAAATCGGGGTCGTCGAACATCTTTTTCACGAACTGGAACGGCTTCTCGTATTCGTTCTTTCTGAGCAGGGCGCCGACCTGATACTGTTCGATCCACCGGCCGATGCAGGATTCCGGGCTGACCGCGGCGAGAACGGGGCGTCCGACGCCCAGCGCCGCAAAGAATTTCGAGGGGACCGCGCATCCGGTCGCCCGGTCTTCGAACGAGAGCAGGTGGACATCGGCCGCCGACAGCCTCCGGCGCAGTTCCGTTTCATCGCAGTAGTTCAGGAAAACGACATAGTCGGTGCAGTCGTGGTACTGCTGTTTCAGCTGATCGGCGAAATGGCCGAATCCCGCGATGCACAGGGCGACATCCAGGCCGCGTTCCCGGCAATAGCGGACGAATTCGATGAAAACGTCCAGATCCCGTCCGAATGTGATGCTCCCGGAGAAAATGAGGAAAAACTTGTGTTTCCCGAAGACTTTTTCCTTTTCTTCGAGGCTGACCGGCCTCAGTTCCTTTTCCTCGACCAGCGCCCACGGCGTCATGGTCTCGTTCCTGACGGACGTGTAGGCCTGGAGCCGTTTCCGCATGCAGACCCCTAAATCCACCACGGCATCCGCCCGGTTCAGCGCTCTGGAAACGAACGGCCGCATCAGGTGGAAGAGCTTCCCGATCGCGCCGCCCAGGGTGATGATCGCGTCCGGGTACAGGTCGAAGCACCAGTAGAGGATCTTCATGTTTTTTTGCGTTTTTTTGAAGAACGGAAAGAGGAAGTAGGAAAAGACGGGATGGGAGCAGACGATCGCGGCATCGAACTGTTTCTGTTCCCGGCGGAATTGCGCGCGGATCCTTTTTTGCAGACAATAGGACTGGATGAAGCGGGCAACGAACTTTTTTGTGACCTTCGGAATCGGGAATCTGACGATATGAATGCCGTCTTTTTCTTCCGTCAATTCCGGGATCTCGTCTTCCGAGATATGGCATCTGTTCGACGTATAGACCGTGACGTCGTATCCGTTTTTCACCAGGTCCTGCGCGAGCTCGAAGTACAGTTTGCTCGCGATGACGGCGGCCGGATAAAAATACTGGGTCAGCAGCAGGATGTTTTTCTTTTCGTTCATTGTTTCAACTGTCTTTTTATGCCGGGGATTCAGGCGATCATGCCTGCGAATTCCGCTATGGTCTTTCTGATCCCTTCATCGAGCGTGATCTGCGGCGCCCAGCCGAGCGCGCGGGCACGGGAAGAATCCATCAGCTTGCGGTACATCCCGTCCGGTTTCGAGGCATCCCAGCCGATCTTCCCCCTGAATCCCGCCGCGGCCGCGATCTTTTCGGCGAGCTCTTTGATCGAGATGTCGGAGCCGTAGCCGATGTTGATGACTTCCGGTTCGCTGCGGTTCTGCATGAAGTAGTAGACGGCGTTCGCCACGTCGTCGACATGGAGGAATTCGCGGAGCGGCTTGCCCGTGCCCCAGAGGACTTCCTCCGGCCGGTTGTCTTTTGCCGCCTCGACGAAACGCCGGACCAGCGTCGGGAAGACATGCCCGTTCACGAGGTCGTAGTTGTCGTTTGTGCCGTAGAGGTTGCACGGCATGAGGCTGATCGTGTTCCAGCCGTACTGCCGGCTGAGGTAAAGGCAGAGCTTGTAGCCGGAGATCTTCGCGAGCGCGTAGCCTTCGTTGGTCGGTTCCAGCGGCCCGGTCAGGAGGTATTCCTCCTTGATCGGCTGCGGCGCCCGGCACGGATAGATGCAGCTGGAGCCGAGGAAGCAGAACTTTTTGACGTCGTGCAGGAAACTCTGCATGATCACGTTGTTCTGGATTTCGAGGTTTTCCAGCAGGAATTCGGCGCAATGCGTCTTGTTCGCCATGATCCCGCCGACTTTCGCGCCGGCGAGGATCACGTAATCGGGCCGTTCCGCGTCGAAAAACGCCTTGACGGCCTGCTGATTGCGGAGATCGAGCTCGGCATGCGTCCGTTTCAGGATGTTCGCATAGCCTTCCCGTTCGAACTTGCGGACGCAGGCGCTGCCGACCATGCCCCGATGGCCGCAGATGAAGATCTTTGCGTTTTTGTCGATCATGATTCGATACTTTCAAAAACCGATTTCGTAGTTCGGCTTGTCGAGCAGCCGGATGTCGCCCTCGATCATGAGCCTGACGAGTTCTTCGAATTTGACTTCCGGCTCCCAACCGAGGACGCGTTTCGCCTTCGACGGGTCGCCGAGCAGCTGGTCCACCTCGGACGGGCGGAAATAGCGGGGGTCGATCTTCACGACGACTTTATTGGAATCCCTGTCGATCCCGACCTCGTCGACGCCCTTGCCCTTCCAGACGATGGTATGGCCGAGATATCCGAACGACTTTTCGATGAACTCGCGGACGGAGTGCATTTCGCCGGTCGCGACCACGTAATCGTCGGGCTGTTCCTGCTGGAGCATCAGCCACATCACCTTCACGAAGTCTTTTGCATAGCCCCAGTCGCGCATGGCGTCGAGGTTGCCCATGTACAGGCAGTCCTGCATGCCGCGGTGAATGCGCGCCGCGGCCATCGTGATCTTCCTCGTGACGAAGGTCTCGCCGCGGCGGGGCGATTCGTGGTTGAACAGGATACCGTTGCTGGCATGGAGTCCGTAGGCTTCGCGGTAGTTTTTCGTGATCCAGAATCCGTACTGTTTCGCGACGCCGTACGGGCTGCGCGGATAGAACGGAGTCGTCTCGGACTGGGGGACCTCCTGGACTTTTCCGAAGAGCTCGGATGTCGACGCCTGATAGAAACGCGTCCTGACTCTCGTGTCCTTGATCGCATCCAGCAGGCGGAGGACGCCCAGCGCGTCCGTGTCGGCGGTGTATTCCGGCGCTTCGAAGCTGACCTGGACATGGCTCTGCGCGCCGAGATTGTAGATCTCCTCCGGCTGGTACTTTTCGATGATCCGCGCGATGTTCGTGCCGTCGGTCAGGTCGCCGTAATGGAGAAACAACCGGACATTGTCCAGGTGCGGATCGTTGTAGAGATGGTCGATTCGTTTTGTATTGAAAGTGCTCGCACGGCGGATGATGCCGTGGACTTCATAACCTTTTTCGAGAAGGAGTTCGGCCAAATAGGAACCGTCCTGTCCGGTAATCCCGGTGATGATTGCACGTTTCATGTCAGTCTCTTGTATTTGAGGGTTAATTGTCCAAATGGCACGGCACGACTTTGATCGCATTGGGGATCGGCTTCTTTGCGATCAGGGTCATGTAACCGCCTCCCCCTGCGCCCGAAAGCTTCCATCCGCATGCCTGGCCGCGATATTTCCCGATGGCTTCCTGCACGTCCGGAGTCGACATCGCGGGATACATTTCCAGCTGGGCTTCGAAGCATTCGGTCATGGATTTCCCGAAAATGTCCGCGTCATGCGCTTTGATCGCCGCCCAGCAGCGTTCCGTGGCGTCCGCAAGTTTTTTCGCGCTTGCGCGGTTGATATTGGTCTTGTCAAGCACGTCGTAGTCCTGTTTGCGCTGCGGCAGCTGGATCAGATAGAGATGCTCCGCGACGAAATTCAGCGTCTCGTCGTCCGTGACGCTTTCGATGGAAACGGGCCAGAATCCGTTGTCGTAGTTGAGCTTGTTCAAGCCCGGCAGAAGGATCCCGAGCTGGTCCTGCGACCCGCTGACGGCTTTCGTGCCCGGGGGGTTCTCGATGCAGAAGATCAGTTTCGCAAGCTCTTCGCGGTTGCCCGCCGGTATCTGCGTCTGCCAGAGTTCCACCGCTTTCTTCCGCGAACTCGTCGCCATGCCGCTTTTGTCGTTGAACTCGATCGTCGGTTCGATCGACATGACGATGACGGAGCCCGGAACGAGCGAATTCACGCTCGGCTGGTCCAGCCACCCGCCGCACAGTTCCACGCGGTACGGGATGCGGCATTCCTGCCGGAGCGCGGTCGTGGACCTGGCGGGCATCCCCTTGCCGGGGATGCGCCTGCTGACGATGAGCTCGATGCCGAGTTCCCTGCAGAACGCCTCTTTCGCAGGCGTGTACCCGTCGGAATTGACGAAGAAGATGTCGGGTTTCAGCGCCCGGACCTCCCGCTCGAAATCCATGATCCCGCTGCCGGAGTTGATCCACGCTTCCTTCACATGGCGGATCGATTTCACCATGTAAAGGCGTTCCTGCTCGCTGTTGATCGTCCTGCGTCCCTTGAGCTCGAATACCGTCCGGTCCGACCCGAGCCCGACATAAAGGTCGCCGTAGGATGCCGCTTCCTCGAAGAAAGCCACATGCCCGCTGTGGAGCATGTCGTAGCAGCCGGAGACGAAAACGATTTTATTTCTGGTTGACATGGTTCAGTGGAGAGAGAATAACAGCATAAATTCAGGTCGCATCATGAATACCTGTTGTAAAGATCCAGGTAGGATTGAGACATCTTCTGCGCGGTGTAATGGGCGCATACCAGATCGCGGGCGGATTCCCGGTTCAATGTTATGCTCCCGTTGACGATTTTTTCGAAAATGGAAGAGAGCTCAGCCGTGTCGTTCAGGGAAAAGAATGCGGAGGAGAACCGAGATTCCTCTGTTTCCTTCAGAATGCTGTGCGAAGGGATGGTTGAAAGGATCACCGGGGTCCCGCATGCCATTGCCTCCAGGACCGAACAGGAAAAACCTTCCAGGCGGGAAGCCGAAATGAAGTAGTCCGCGGACTGCAAATACGGGCGGACATCTTCGCAGAAGCCGCGAAATTCTATGATTCCTTTTTGATTGTATTGCCGGAAGAGCTCGAACTGGTCTCCTTTTCCGAGCACGATGAGATGGATCCTGTCGCCGAATCCCTGCAGTGCCTTCAGGAGAAAGGAAAAGTTCTTCTGTCTGGTGATCCTGGACGATGCGATGAGATGGATCTTTCCCGGAGCCCAGTCCAGCTTTGAGATTAAGTCGTTGCGTTCGGATTCGGATGCAGGTTTGAAAAAGGCGACGTCGATACCGTTGGTGATATGGGTCAAATGATCCGGCCGAATATAAGAGCCGAGCCTTTTCTCAATATACGAGGCGCATCCGACGATACATGCCATAAACCGAAGCGACAGCAGCAGGACAAGAATGAAAAACCAGGAAAACGGAAACGGCAGAAGAAATCTGTATTCACAAAAAGGGTCGCTGTGGGCCGTGTGGATCGAGGTGTATTTGCCGGAAAACAGCGCGTTGTAGGCGCAGCTTCGGAGACAGTGCGAATGCAGGATCGTTACCGGATTGTCAAGGAGTATCTTTTTGAGCTTGCGATATCCGGACAGGAGATTGAATGTGCTCAGCCTGGCATGGATCACCCGGACGCCGAGGTCGAGAAAATCCCGTTCGCGCGATTTTTCTTCGGGTATGTCCTTCAAGGTTATGATGATGAGGTTCCCTCGGTCGCATTCGAGGTGGCGTATGATCCCGTAGAGGATGTTCACCGGCCCGGATTTGTCAAGCGCGGAGATCAGATATGCGACTTTGGGCGGATTGGACATGATAAGAACGGGCGGGGAAAAACGAGGCGGACCTCAGGCGTGACGATGCGGTTGAAACTGCGTATTGATGTAATCCATGTATTCTTTTTCGAAATGCTTCTGGTCCTGGTCCCTGACCGACTCGACGCATCTGGCTTTGAACGTTTCTTTCTGACTTGCGACACGGCGGATGAAATCGCACAAGGCCGGTATTTCGTCCTTTCGCGGCGTGACGTCCGACAGGATGAAACCGTTGTAATCGTGCCGGACGACGGATTCGATGTCGCCCGAATACCTCGTGCCGATGACGGGGATCCCAAGAGCCAGCGACTCCCGGATCTTGGTCGGGGACGAGACCTGGTTCAACGGCCTGTCGTCGCGCAGCAGGAACGACACATCGACATGGGAGAAATAGGTCTGCACTTCCGATTTGCCCAGGCTCTTTATGAAATAATTGTCAGTGCCGATCCTGTCCAGTCTTTCCCGATAGGGGTTCGGATCGTGCGGCGTGAACAAGGCGAAGAAGATTCTTTTGTCAATCTTTCCAAGTTCGATTACGATATCGAGGATCCTGTCGACGTTCTGCCACGGTTGAAGCCCGCCCAGATAGCTCAGGACGATCCTGTCCCGAATCCGGCTCCTGAATTCCGGGCATTCCCCCGAAACCGGCCGGCTTTCCTCGGCGACGCACGGGAAGATCACATTGTTTCCGAGGTCGACTCCGGTCTGCTTGAGAATCAGCTCCTGCATTTTCGCGGAGACGAAAACGGCGTGGTCGCACTTTGCCGCAGTCTTCCTTATGACGTCCAGGACCGTTTTGTACTTCCAGGATGATGGACCGAGGGTCGGATCGACGCAGAGCGTTTCATCCAGGATGTCTCCATGGTAGTCGACCAGGACCGGGGTGCCGTTCCCGTTTCCGGCAAGATATCCTCCCGCGGTCGTTTCCGCCTGGATGTACGCAAACCTGTTTTTCCGGCAAAGGCTGCTGATTGCCGCCCGGAAAAGGAGCCGGGTGATCCTGTGAAACAACGCATTTCGGAACAAACCGAAGAAGGGAAGGATCGTCCAGGAATACTTCTGATCGAAAACTTCTTTATGTTTGATTGCCTTTCGATAGATGGAAGCATGCACTCCGGCGATCGCATAGACCTCGAACCCGTTTCTCGAAGCGATCTCCATGAACATGAGCATTCTTTTTTTCGCCCCTTCGTCCTTGAACGGATCATAGTACGGAAGGACGAACAGAACTTTGTTGACGGGATCGTTATTCACGGCTTGATCTGTATTCCGCTGATTTCTTGTTGCAACCGCGAGGAAATCTTTATCTGCAGAAAAGATTTTTCAGGAAGGAATAGAGGAGAAACTCACAGGAAAAAGACTGGAATGTGAGGAACAGAAGAAACGCCTTGATCCGTCCGAGTGACCTGTGTTTGACGGTATAATTGATCCTTTCCCTGTTGATCATCCTGAGCTGGGCGAGCTGGCTGTATGAACCGGAGATGCTCTTCGAATGCAGATGCCGGTAGCTCAGGGTGTTGATGATATAGTTCCTGTACTTCCGTTTCCTTGTCTTGTTGGCGAGGAAGCGTTCCTCGCAATACAGAAATGTCGAGTCGTCGAAGAAGTCCAATCCCTGGAAGAGGCTGTAGTTGACAAAAAGCAGGGAACCGGGGACGATCTCGGTCTCGTCATAGTCTGCGGAGCTTGCCGCGGTCGACGGCCTTTTGCTTTTGAGTTTGCGTAAAAGGATCGTGTTGTCCGTCAGGTCGTCCAGAAAGGATGGTATCTTCCTGCTGAAGAGGTATTCGTTTCCGGAACAATCCAGCTGTTTCGGAGCCGTGACGGCCTTGTCCGACGGAAGCTTCTCGTATTCCGCGACCAGTTTGTCAAAAAAGCATTCGTCATCCAGGTAGATATCGTTGTTCGCGATCATGACATAATCGGGCGGCTGACTGCTCAGATACCGGAGCCCGTAGTTGTTCCCGCGGGCATAGCCTTCATTTCCCGGCGACAGGATGACCGTTACATCATCATATTTCGACAGTTCCTTTTTCAGGATCGCATAGGAATCGTTCGGAGAGGCATTGTCCACGACCAGACAGCTGACCGAGACCGTCGTATTCTGCTGCCGGTGCAGTTCGTCGCACAAATGGATCGTCGCATCATAGGTTTTATAGTTCAGGATGATGACCGCAATGCTTTTCATGGCTCTATTTTTTCAAAACCTGTCTTGCCTCGTTGATGGAGATCTGTCTGGCAAGGGCGAGGATGCAGATGTATGCTCCGCCCCACACCAGCAGGATCAGCATTCGCCGGAACAGCGCCTGCCATCCGGCATCCATCCTGATGAGGAAGAGCGGGATCAGGGTCGCCCCACCAAGGAGGATCGGGACAAATATGCTTTTGAACACCGCGAAGCTGTTGATGCGCAAGACATTCGGGACGTAGTAGAAATAATATGCGGCCAATTGTATGAAGATGTAGACGGAGTATCCCACGATGGCGGACCCCAGCCCGATGACGTTACACAGCATGATGTTGATCAGGATCGAAATGACGCATCCCGTCGCGGAGGACAGGATCAGCGGTTTGAGGTTTCCCGAGGCCAGCGTGAGGCTCGTGATCGGCGCATTGGGCAGCGTGACCAGCAGGATCAGGGTCCAGAAGATCATCCATTTGCTCAGATAGATATATTCCTTTCCGACATAAATCGTCAGAAGATCGGCGGCCGAATAGCAGATCGCGCCGCAGATCAAAGTCATGATGACGCAGGAGTATTTGGTCCCCTTGTATGCCATTTCCCGGACGGCGTCCGTGTTGTTCTCGCTCAGATACTGGGAGGCTTTCGGCAGGAACATCGGAACAAGGATCGAGCCGATGGACAGGACGAAGACCATGAAGACTTCGATGAAACGGTATTCCGCGATCTCGCTTGTCGAGTTTTTGCAGAATATTCCCAGGATGATCGGCCTCGAGTGTGTCGCGAAGAGCTGGATGAACGACAGAACGAAAACATAGATGCTGTAGGTGAAGACGATCTTGAACTGCTTGAAGAAAAAACCCGGGAGGATCAGTTTGGAAATGGAGTATTTATAGCAGGAAGCAAGATAGATCAGGAACGGCACGCAATAGGAGAGGGCATACAGGGCGAAATAGGTTTTGATGCTTGCGTTTGACAGGTAAGCTATGCCGAGCGCCAGCAGCTGGAATGCTGCTTTCGGGATTTCGGCGATCTGGATGATGTATATTTTCTCGGCGGCGATGAGGTGTTGCTGGTATACGGCTCCGATCCAGACGAAATAGATCGGAACGATCATGGTCGCCAGGAAGCATCTCAGCAAAGCGAAGTCGGCATCCGTGATCCTGAAAAAATGCCTTCCGAAGAAGATGATGACCACATAGACCAGGACATTGACCGTGGCGATGCACAAATAAAACGTGACGTTGGTCCGGGAGACCTGGTCCAGCAGCGTGAAATCCCGTTCTTTCCTCCATTGTGCGAAAAACTTGATGCTTCCGGTATTCAACCCGAGGTCCATCATGTGCAGGAAGGCATTGATGCTCATGACCAGGGTTATGATGCCGTAATCATTCTTCCCGTACAGGTCCAAAATGACCGGAGTCGCAAGAAAGGCGATCGCGGAGTTGACGACTTTCCCGACGATGCTCCAGAAAACTGACCAGAAATAATAGGACTTCATGAACTTGTTCTTTTCGATCGGGCCCGGCCGTGCGTCTCATCGCGCGGAGGCTGCCGGTCTTTGGTCCGGGGGGCGGTCCCCTGTCATTCGAACAGCCGGCGGTATCTGGCGATGCAGCCGAAGGTGTTTTTCAATCCCTTGGCCGGATTGTAGTGCATCATCAGCCGGAAGAGGTGCATCTTTCTTATCCTGAATAAACCGAAGGTCATAAGCTGGATCCCCAGAATCCGGTATCCCACGGCGCATCTTCTCCGGTGCTGTGTCGGCTGTATCTTCGACAGGCTGTCGATGTCCAGGTTTTCCGTCACGATCGCGTTCTGTTCGACGGCTTCGCGGATCAGCCTGTCCGCCGTTTCCGTCCTGACGAGGACAAAACTCTTGCCCGGCCGTTCCGTGAAATCGGGATAGCCGTTTGCCGTTTGCCAGGCGTCTCCGACCGCGATGTCGCCATGCAGTCCCACCCCGTCCGGGCAGATCTTGCATCTGAAATGGATGTGCCTTCCCAGGACTTTGCCCCAGCTTGTCGCGTAATCCATTTTGATCGTTTTGTCGTTTCGGAACGATGCGGCGAAATATCCCGGCCAGCCGTTCCCCCTGTATTTCAGGGAGACCAGATCCGCCTCGGAGCAGTCATGCCGTGCGAAGATCTCCTTTGTCGCGTTGTAGCTGGGCATTCCCGCGCAGAAAATGGAAATGAAGAACCTGATCTTTCCGCCGTATTCCGGGTGCCCGTCCAGATATCGTTTCATCACGAAGACATCGCATGGTTTCCCCACGAAGCAGAACGTGTCATCCGAATCGAGAAAATCCCTGATGTCGTGGAATGTCCTGGACGGAGCATATCTTGACGAACATCTTGACAACAGTTCCTGACGATTTCTTGACAGGACAAGTTTGTTCGACAGTGGATTGCCTTCCTCCTGCGCGACGTGCAGAACCGCGCTCACATGTCCGGTTTTCAGCAGAAAAAGACAGAGCGATGTGACAACGCCGCCGGAGCTTGCGGCATGGCGGATTTCAGGATCCGTGGAATACGCGTTGAACGCTTTGATCCGTCTGCCCCAGATCGAACCGGAGCCGTCTCCTGAAAGATTGACGGACGGGCAGCAGTTCAGAATTTCCTTTTCGATTTGCGGATCGCGTTCCCGGGGCAGGGACAGAGCGTAAAAACCGGTCTCCTCGGACAACGCCACCCTGTAGCCTTTCTCCTTTCCGATGGTTTCACATAAGCCGCAGCCCAGGCACAGCCGTTTTTCAGAAACTATGTTGAGTCTGTCCATGTCCGGTTTCCAGGTGCAGGGTGTCGCGCAGCAGTTCCGCCAGCGCATTCCGGATCGCGGTCCTGTTGTCCTTGACGATCCCGCCGTTCGTTTTCGCGATCTCGGATTTGATGGCGTCCCTGTTGAAGAAGCTGTCTCTGATTGTGCTCAGGATCTCTCCGGCCGAATCCGCCTTGAGGTCCGCAAAATGCTTTTTGCCGTAGCTCAGGGTGTCCAGAAACAGTCCGTTGAACTTTCTGCTGTACGACATCGGGACGACCGGCACGCCGCTTGAAAACGCCGCGATGCACGCGTGCATCCTGGCGCCGGTGAAGAAATCCAGTCCCGAGATGAAACTCTTTGCTTCCGTCGCCGTCTCGAAATATGGAGCGACGAAAACTGCTTTGCCTTGATAGGCGACCGCGATCTCCTGTGCGACAAAATAATCGTTGTCCTGCGTTTTTTTCTTCCCGGGGACATGCGCGACCAGATGGACGCTGACATCCTGCATTCCGGCAAAAAAGTCCATCACCTGTTTGATCGTCTCGCGATAATCGCTTTTCAGGGAAAACGACTCCTGCGGGCTGTTCCACAAAAGACCGGAAACGTTGATGCCGACATGAATCTTGTCGTGCGGGAAAACGTGCTGTGTGTATCCCAGGAAGAACGCGAGGTCGATGAAGCTTTCGATCCGTTTTGTCGGCGCCAGTTCGTGTGCGACATCGCGGCTTTGCCGGTCCCGCACCATGACCGAGCAGGCGTTCTCCAGCGTTTTTTGCGCGGATGCCCTGATTCGCGGATCGTCGAACGGTCCGATCGTCTGCGGCAGGAAAACGTACGGTTTCCCGATCGAACGGAAAAAACGGATCGGTTCGTTGACGATCTTGTACCGGAACGCGCCGTAAATGTCGCTGAAGCTGTCTCCGGCTCCGATGCAGAATACGATGTCGACCGAGAGTTTTCGAAAAAGATCCGGGAGATGGCCGGGCCTCAGATCCTTTACGATCGACCTTACAATGTCTTTCGGGGTTGAAAGTATGGTCGGATAGATGTATTTGACGGTGTATGTGTGGTCCCGGACCGTGATGTGCTCTTCCTCAAATCCTTCCTCGAAGTTCACCATGTAGAAAACCGGTTCGAACGATCCCGCGGATGCTTCGTCTATGAACTCCAGAAACGAGACGGTCAGCGCCTGCACGCCCAGGTTCCGGCTTCTCAGCGACATGCCCAGAAGCGCTATTCTGATCTTTTTCATGCGATTCGGTTCGTCGTAATGCCTGCAGGACCCTTAAACATGCCCTGCCGGTTATGCGGTCCCGGCATCACCGCTTCCGGGTATTCCGCTGTGGCGCGCCGTACAGGCTCAGGTTATGTTGTGCTCTTTCCGGTACTGGATGATCTTTTCCGCGAAAGCGACCGGATCGTTCCGGAATTGATAATACTGCAGCAGAATATCGGGCGTCAAATCGTACCACCTGGACAATTCCAGGCGGTCGATCTGTTCATCCGTGAACCGTTTCCGGATAATCCTGGCCGGATTCCCGGCGACGATGCTGTATGGCGGTACGTCTTTCGTCACGACGGAGCCGGCGCCGATGACCGCGCCGTTGCCGATGCGCCTGCAATTGCATGTGATCTTGACTCCGGCTCCGATCCAGCAGTCATGCCCGATTTCAAGGGCATGCCGTTCCACGTCTTCGATCTTCACCTCTTTGTTCCATTTGCTCCCCCATTCCTTCCGGTAGAAATAGGGGGACATGGAAACACAGCCGAGCGGATGGTTCGCGCCGAAATACATCACTCCGGGCCCGAAGGAGGAATACCGCCCGATTTTCACTTCTCCGCCGACGTTGAAGGTGGGGCTGAAGCAGCTCCCGTAGGTGAATAAACCGACCTCCACCTTGTATTTTTCGGCGGCCAGCCTCCTGAGCAGGGCCGAGGTCGCTTCCCCGCCCTGCCGGGCAATGATCCTCTGGTCGATCCTGTTTTTCAGCAATCCAAAGATGTTCATGGCAATATAACCGTTCCGGCCTGAAATGAAGGCTTTTTCTCAATCGGACTCAAAACCGGTGGAAATCCGGCAGCCGCTCCGGCATTGGAAGCATCCGTATGGCTGCCCGTTTTCGTTTGAGCATGGACGAAACCGGAAATCCGGGCATCCGCAGGCATTGCAGTGGAAAACCATCCGCTGCAATCCTGCGCCGACCTGTTTGTTCGGCCTGATCGAAACCGCTTTGTTTCAGCTTAGGAACACGATACAAAACGGACTGTGTGCGAGTGCGAATCCGGTACGGACAAGGAATCCGTTCCGGTGTGCAGGGGTGAAACGATCTCTTCGGAACCGGAGGCAAAAAGGAAAGGTTTTACCCGGATGCGCAATCCGCAAATGGAATGCCCCGGGAAGCCGGATGCGGATGAACCGATGCCGGAAGGCATCTTTTTGTGTTGTTGCGAGTTCATTTCGAGCATTTCGGCCTGATTTCTTTTTTTGTTTCCGCTTCGGGCGGGCTCCGCGAGACCTTGTTCCATCAAGTGATCCACCCCCGTTTCGGGAGGGCGGACCGCTTTTACACTAATAATATAGCGCCACCTCTCATCGAATGCAAGTACAAAAAGCGAAAAGCTTTTTATTATTTTGTATGGGGCGATTGCAACGGCGGTTTGAAAAATGAAAAAACGGGCCGGAATCGGGCCGGGTGGAATAAAGAAAGAAAAGGGATCCGTGATCCCGCCAACGCAACGCGCCCGTGGAGTCATCCTCGTGTCCCTGCATGATTTCAGTCGGCACGAAAGAAGCGCTTTTTTGAAACACGTTTATTTTTGTTGCGATATTGCTATGAAGCGATGCACAATCCGTGCGGAGAAAAGCGTTGAAAACGGTGTCGAAATATGACTAAATGAAGTCAGCCGCCGAAGCTTCAAAAAAAGCCAGGGCGGCTGACATTTGTAGGATGGTTCCCGCGATAATTCAACCGTCGCTTTCTTTTCTTTCACCCATGCCTTGCGTTTGGGATCTTTGTCCTTCGATGCCGTTGGCTTCGTCCGTCGTTTGACGTTTTCTCAACCAAACCGGGATCTCACTGGATGAAGAGGGTGTAGTCCAGATTGAAGGTCGTGTTGCGGCCTGCGCGGGTGATGTATTGTTCCAGCGGGACGGGACCGCAGCTGTTGCCGCCGAGCGGAGCCTGGAAGATGTCGAGCTCGAGGACAGTCTTGTCGGAGGGCGGCAGGCGGTCCGGCGTGAGTGCGTCTGCGATCTCCTTTTGCGTCCACTGGGTGGCGGTGAATTCCATGCCGTTCCTGTTGTTGTAAACACGGAACGTCACGCCAGGGGCATCGCCGCCGGTTTTCAGGCTGACGACTTGTACGCCGGTTCGGTTGCCGTAGTGCTGCGTCTTCGAATATTTCGTGAACATGTCCTTTACGGTGGTCCGGAACCTGTCGAAGTACGTCCCGGTCCGCCGGTCGATGTAGTTCTCCTGCGGACCGCGGCCGCGGTATGTGACGTGCCGGTAATCGGCGGGCAGTTCGAAGACGAATCCGAGGCACGAGATGGCCGTGTCGTCGAAATCCGGCGTGACGGCGTTCTCGCAGGTGATGATGCCGTCCCCGGAGATGGTATACTTCGTCTTCACGATGAAGCCGTAGGAGCCCTTGCGGCAGTAGAGTTCGGTCTCGACGGCGATGCATCCGGCGGAAATGCGTTTGACCGTGAAGTCGCGGCATTCGATCCGGGATTCGCCGTTCATGACTTGGTCGTTATACGCTTTGAGCCATTTGTCGTTGTCGACGGCGGCGCGGGCGAAGTTGAGTTCCGGTCCCTTGCGGATGACTTCGCGGCGGTTGAGGAAGCCGGAGGCGCAGGCGTCCAGGGAGGCCAGCCGGCCGTCCTCGAACTTCAAGGCGAACCTCTGATCACCGGAGGTGATCGTGATATTCCGGCCTTCGCCATCGATGTTCAACTCCTCTGTGGGTTCATCGATATAGGTCCAGTCCGGCTCTGTGTCGAGGTCGCCGGAGAAGCCTTCCCACGCGACCGCGTATTTGCGGGCCTCCTCAAGCTGACCGCTCTTCAGCAGTTCGACCGGGTCGGCTTCCTTCTCCACGATCCCGTATTGGACGAGGCTGTCCGCCTTCGAGGGGAAGACGAGGAAGAGGATGTCATGCTTCCTTTCGTACGGCAATTCGAACTTGAGGACCGCTTTTTCGCCGGGCGCGAGCGAGGCGATCTTCTGCATCCGGACGCAACGATCGTAGTTTTCGTATTGTTCGTCGGTCAGGACGGCGGCGACGGTGTAGTCGCGGAGGGTCTTGTGGAAATACCTGCTGGTGAGCTCGAGCGTGAACACGCGCGGATCGTCGGGCGTGAGGTCCCTGCTGAAGCGGAGATACTGGTAGACTTTCTTCACCTCAAGCAGCTTCGGCGTGACCTCGCGTTCGGACACGATCACGCCGTTGTCGCAGAAATTGGCGTCGTTCGGGTTGTCGCCGAACATGCCGCCGAACGCGAGCGCCTCTCCGGTGAACGGCGCGGCCCTGTAGGTGCCGTCCTCCGTGCGTGTGGCGCGGATGTTCTGGTCCACCCAGTCCCAGATGCAGCCGCCGATGAGGCGCGGATACTTCTCGAACGCGTCCATGTACTCTTGGAAATTGCCAAGCGCGTTGCCCATGCTGTGGGCGTATTCGCAGAGGAAGAACGGCCATTTCTCGCGGGTATTTGCCCCGGTGCTGTTAACTCTGTTCACGTCGGGGTACATGGCGCTTCCCATGTCGGTGATGCCGTCTGTGTGGCCCATGTCGCAGGAGTGGATGAGGCGAGTTCTGTCGATCGCCTGGATCGCGCGGGAGGCCGCCGCCAGATTGTCGCCGCGTCCGTTCTCGTTGCCGAGGCTCCAGAAGATGACGGCCGGACAGTTTTTGAGCCGGAGGACGTTGTTCATGTTGCGTTCCACGTAGGCCTGTTCCCATTCCGGGTTGCGGGTCAGGTCGCGCTTCTTGTGGCACTCGATATTTGCCTCGGCGACCAGGTACATGCCGTACGTTTCGCAGAGTTCGTACCAGTACGGGGCATTGGGATAGTGCGAGGTGCGGACGGTGTTGATGTTGTGCGCCTTCATGAGCTGGATGTCGCGTTCCATGACCTCGCGGGTGATGGCGCGGCCGTAGTCCGGGTGGCTTTCGTGACGGTTTACGCCCTTCAGGATGACTTCCTTTCCGTTGATGAGGAGCTGGCACTCGGGGCCGATCTCGACCGTGCGGAACCCGAGGTTGACCTGCACGGTCTCGGCGTTCTCCACGGTGTTCTCCGCGTCGGAAATCGTCATCTTCAGCTGGTACAGGTTCGGCGTCTCGGCCGTCCACGTGTCGACGTCCGGCACGGTCGCGCTGACCGGGATCGCGACGTCATCCGTGCCGTCCGGGGCGAGCTCGACATTCGCGCTGCCGGAGAGGATTTCCCTGCCTTCGCGCAGGAGCGTATACTTCACGGTGCGGCTGGCGGGCCTGCCGCTGTAGTTGCGCACGAGGATTTTTCCGTCGAGCGTGCCGGTCGTGTAGTCGTCCTTCAGGAGCGAACGGAAATCGAAGTCTCGGATGGCGACATCCGGCGTACGGAAGATCACCACGTCGCGGAAGATGCCGGAGTGACGGAAGAAATCCTGGTCTTCCAGGTAGGATCCGTCGGTGAAGTTGTAGACCTGCACGGCGAGCACGTTCTCGCCGTCCTTCAGGTATTTCGTGATGTTGAACTCGTCCGGGTTGTACGAATCCTCGGCATAGCCGACCTTTTCGCCGTTCACCCACACATAGTATCCCGCGGATACGCCGTCGAACTTCAGAAAGACCTGGCCGCCCTTCCTGAATCCGGACGGAAGTTCGAACGTGCGGCGGTAGGACCCAACCGGGTTGCGCTCGCGGAACGAGGTGAAGTTTTGCGAGGGTGTGTTCGTGACGATGGGCGGCGTGCCCGTGTTGAACGGATAATTGGAATTCGTGTACAGCGGGGTGCCGAATCCCTGCACCTGCCAGGTGGACGGCACGGGGATCGTGGTCCAGGCGGAATCGTCGTAATCGGGCTTGAAGAAACCCTCGGGACGCTGCGACAGGTCCAGCGTGCCGTCCGGTGCGGTCATGGTGACGAAGTTGAATTTCCACGTGCCGTTCAGCAAATCTCTCTGACCGTCATCAAGCGGAAGCGCGGAGTCCGACCGGACCGGTTCCACGTTCACAAAATTGACCTTGTGGTTTTCCCATTCCTCGCGCGTGCCCAGATCGACCGGCTGCTGCCGGGGTTGTGGTTGAGCCTGTCCGGGCTGGCCGAAACCGCCGCCGAAACCGCCCATGCCGCCGGGGAAACCGCCGAACTGGCCTTGCCCCGGCATTCCGCCCATTCCGCCCGGCATTCCGCCGCCGAAGCCGCCCATTGCGGGCATTCCGCCCGGAAGTGCTCCGGTTCCGAAACCGGGGAAGCCCTGCCGGTCGGGAACCTGGGCAAAGAGCACGAGCGCTGCAAATGCTGTCGTCAGGCCGATCAAAGCTGATTTGGGTGACATCTTGCCATCCTTTCTATGGGGTGATTCGTGTTTGATGAAAGACTGCTTGTTTCCCGGATTGTCTCCATGCCTCATCCGGTCCGGTTGCGGCGAACGTTTCCTCAAGCGGATCCATGCCGCGTATTCACATGCCTGCGTCGAATTCCTCCTGCGTGACGTTCACGACCTCGCCCTGTTCCGGGCGGATGTCGGACCTGACGCCGCGCTTCTGCGAGAACAGCCACTTCCAGACCTCGGGATCCTGATAGGTCCGGGTCCAGCAGTCGTGCGGAACGCCGGGATATTCGGTGTAGAACACGACGTCGCTGCCGGCTTCCTTCAGCGCGGCATACATGCGTCGGGAGAGCATCACCGGCAGGGTCCGGTCGGCTTCGCCGTGGAAGATCCAGATGGGGAGGTCCTTCATCGTTTCCGCCTGGGTCGGGTCGCCGCCGCCGCTGCAGGTCACGCCCGCCGCGAAAAGCCCGGTCCCGTAACGGGCCATGAGGTCCCAGGATCCGTAGCCGCCCAGAGAGAGGCCGGTGATGTACACACGGTCGGGATCGGCGTCGAACTCCTTGATCTTCTTTTGGATGAGAGTGGGGACCATGCCGAGCGCCTGCCTGGGCTTTTCGGTCATTTTCGCCTCCGCGCCGCCGCGGTGCCGCGTGGCCCAGAGCTGGTCGGCGGGGCACTGCGGCGCCAGCAGGACGACTTTTTGCCCGGCGGCCTTGATCTGCTTCACGATCTCGGGGACGGCGAGGCGGATGGAGGCGAGGTTTTCGCTGCCGCGTTCGCCGATGCCGTGCAGGAAGACGAGGATGGCTGGCCTGCCGGGCAGGTCTTCGTTGTAGACCCCCTGACAATACTGCAGGCTTCCTTCGTCGTCACTTCGGATCGTTTCCCGCGTCATGCTGTTGTCGTTCAGGATGCGCAGTTCTCTTGCGAATTGCCGCTGAAGCCGGTCGGGCACGGGCCCGCTTACAGTGATGACTGCGGCATCCGCCTTCGCGACAAGCATCGGATCGGGCGGCCTCGAAGAGGATTCCGTCGAGCATGCGGCCAAGGCGCCGAGCATGGCACAGCCGAGCATGCAGATTTTTTTTCTCATGGGTAGTCTTCCCTCAGTCACTGTGTTCGTTTTTCCTCGGATCCGGCTTTTATTCCGCCCGGAAAACGCGCCCGGGCTTGCGTTCGGGCGGCTTCGGCAGTTCGCAGTCCATGAACCCGACGGCGCAGTGTCCGATCCCTTCCCATTCGCCCTCGACCCCGAGATCCTTCAGGAGCTGCTTGTACTCGGGCATTTCGAATTCCTCCTTCGCGCGGTGGATCCAGATGCTGCCGAGCCCGAGCGAATGCGCCGCCAGCATCAGGTTGCCCATGACCAGGCTGCCGTCGTAGACGCGGTTCGGCCAGTTCTTTTTTGCCAGAACGATCAGGATGACGGGCGCGCCGTAGAAGGGATCGAAGTTTTCCCAGCCGCCGATCCTGCAGTTGTCGGCGGAAATCCGGTCGCGCAGTTCCCTGTTGGTCACCGCTACGATGATCGCCGACTGCTCGCCCCTCGCGCTGGCTGCGTAGAGCCCGGCCTCGATGATCTGCCCGATGTCGGATTCCGGGGGCATATCCGGCTTGAACTTGCGGATGCTCCGGCGCTCTACCATTGCCCTGATGATGTCGTTCATGTGGTGTCTCCTGTTGTTTGGTTCAGCTCCGTTTCGGAGTTCTGCTCATTCTATGGTGAACGTATCCCTATTCAGTTCCACGCCCATCTTCCCGGCTATGTCGAACAGGCAATCCTCGTACTGGCTGCGGTCGATGGCTCCGTGGGACAGGAATCTGTCGAACAGGTCCTTCTGCCTGTTGAACTGGACGCGTTTCCGTTCGTCCGGCGACAGGGACTGCAAGTCGGTTTCCGAGGTGTCGTTCCGTTCGAGGTCACTCATTTCGTTCAGCAGGATCTGCAGCAGCTTCAATTCCCTGAGAAAAATCCCGTTCTTCATGCACCACGCGGTATGACCGGTATACATCCTTTCGTGGATCGTGTCGTATTTCAGCTGAAACAGGATGTCCGCAAAGAGTTCCTGCGGCGTGAATTTTCCCGATTCAAGGAACTTATGGAGCGGAGGCCGGGAAGCGGGCTTCAGCTCGAACCCAATCTTTTCCAGGAAGGTGTACTTGAACTTGCTGTATGTTTCATCGTACATCGGGTCGGAGAATTGAGCGGCACGGTTCTTTTCTTCATAGCCATCATAGTCAACAATCCGGTCCTTTTCTCCGTCGTAGTATTGAAACTTGAACGTGCCGTTGACTCTTTCCTCGAAATAAGGGATGTAAGCAAAGAGTTCCTCCAAGGTTTCCCGAAAACCCTTTTGGGAAAATGTGTTATTCTTTTCCATGTGTTTGCCGTTGTTTGTGGTCAGTTGTTTTTCCCGGTCTGAATATACACCGATATGCGCACGAAATCAAGCCTGATGCCGGGATTTACGCGCGGACAGTTTGAGGATGAGCTTATTGTGGACAGCCGGATTTGCATGAATGAGATGTCCCGTTATACAAAAAACAGGATGTCTGCCCGCTCTTCCTGGGAGACATCCTGAACGATCGATCTTGACTTTTTGAGGATCAGAAATTGCTGCGGGTTCTGCCGAATCCGCTGTTGAAGCCCCTGCCGGCGCCCGGCATCCTTCCGAACTCATTGACGTTGCCCAGGTAGGGCGCGGGCATCATGCCGGGACCGCCCAGGTAGGGCGCGGGCATCATGCCGGGACCGCCCAGGTAGGGCGCGGGCATCATGCCGGGACCATTGAACCCCATTTCAGCATCATAATCCATCCCGAAGTCGTCGTAGAATGGTTCGACCGTTTCCATGGTGATTTCCGGGTAAAAGGTCCTGGCTTTTTCCTCTTTTGCTTTGCGGGCTTCGAGCCTCTGGGCGCGGCGTTCCGCTGCGGAGGTGCGTTTCGGTGAAGCCTCCTTGACTTCATACGCTTTTGCTGCGGCCTCTGTCCTGGATTGAAGGATGCGGACTGTGCCGAAAAGGACGGCGGGTGCAATGGCGAGAGCGACAGCCGCGACGACAGCTGCGTTCAGGAGCGGATTTGCCGGTTCCGCCTTTTTTGCGTGGGGATTGGTTTGATTTTTCATGGTGCCGGATAACCTCGTCAATAAATTTAATTTCTCCAAAGTGGAGGTTTTAGATTATTTAATTCATAAAGTAAAATAGCACGTCCGCAAAGAAAAATCAAGGGCGGGAAGAGAAAAAACGTGATTTTTTCCGGGGGTAGATCAGCGCCGCTGGGGGTGATCCCATATCCCTTGGCCTGGACTATCGCAGAAGTCATTTCCGTTGCTTTTTTTCCCGTTTGCGGCGATTCTGTTTGCTTTTTGGTTCGTGCGGCGATATAGTATGTTACATCTTTTTACATTCGGAAAAAGCGTTTCCGATGTCGCACCAACCCCGGGAAAGGCCGCAAAAATGAACCACAAAAGTCGTTTCTCCGTTTCCGTGCTCTGCACTGTCTCCGCCATGATGATCGCCGCGCATTGCGCTGCCCAGGCTCCGGCAGCCGCCGCTCAGCCTGCAGCTCAGGCTCCGGCACAGGCCGCATCCGTACTGAAAGAATACAAGCCGACCGGGAACCCGATGTTCTCCCATAAATTCACCGCGGACCCGGCGCCGGTCGTGATCGGCGACACGCTGTGGATGATCACCAGCCACGACGAGACTGCCCCAAACGGACGCCTGAACCGGAATTTCCGAATGCGCGACTGGTGCCTCTTCTCCACGAAAGACATGAAGACCTGGACGGAATACCCGACTCCGCTCTCCGTGGATGAGTTCAAGTGGGACGGCACGCATACGGCATACGCCGCGCAGATGATCCCCCGCGACGGCAAGTACTACCTGTACATCAGCACCAACGGCAACGGGATCGGCGTGGCGGTCGCCGACAAGCCGGAAGGTCCGTACAAGGACCCCATCGGCAAGCAGCTCGTGACGCCGGCCCAGTGTTTCGCTACGACCCATTCCTGGGCGTGCATCGACCCGACCGTCATGATCGACGATGACGGGCAGGCGTGGCTCGTGTGGGGCAACCGGAAATGCTATTACGCCAAGCTCAAAAAGAACATGGTCGAGCTGGACGGCGAAGTGAAGACGCTCGATATCGACTTGAAGGACATGCCGTTCGAGGAAGGCCCGTGGATCTTCAAACACAACGGCAGGTATTATCTGGTCTATGCCTGCGGCAATCCCGAAAAGCTGGCGTATGCGATCGGCGACAAGGTCGACGGCCACTTCGAGGCGAAAGGAATCCTGATGGAGCGTTCCGGCAACTGCGGCTCCAATCATCCGGGCGTGGCGTACTTCAACGGCGAATGGTATCTTTTCTATCACACCGGAGCCAACGGCGGCGACTTCAACCGCGCGGTCTGCGTCGACAGGATGACGTTCAATGAGGACGGGACCATCAACAAGGTGCCGTTCTCGAAGGAAGGCATCTTCGGCGCCGCCGCCAAGCCGGAGAAATGACCGGTTTCCCGGCTCGCGCCGTTCCACGGATCCATTCTCCATGTCAAATGTCCTGACAAACTATTTTGAGCACGGATACCGATTTCACAAGCTGGAATCGGTACCGGTATCGTGCAAACAGGAGACAAAGGCTGTCTTTCTCATTCACGGCTGGGGTGTGCGTGCCGTCGCAATGGCACGTCTGGCGTCCGCTCTGGCGGATGAGGGCTTCACCGTATACAATTACGACTATCCGACCTCAAAACGGAAGATCGGGGAACATTCCGAAATCTTCCTCTCGTTGTATCGACGGATCCTGGACGAGGAAAAACCATCGGGTATCTTCTTCGTCACACACAGCATGGGCGGCATTCTTCTCCGGGCGGCTCTGGGACAAATGGACGAGTCCGAATGCCGCCGCATCGAAGCGATCGTCATGCTCGGTCCGCCGAACAGGGGCTCCGTCCTCGCTTATCTGGGAAAGAGCAGGGTCGCCCGCGGCATCAATGCCTCGCTTGCGGATATGACGCCGGCAGAGGATTCCTTCGTCCGGAACATCCCGCCTCCGCCGTTCCTGCCGCCGGCCGGCATCGTCGCGGCCAAGTACGACGGTAAGGTGACATTGGGCAGTACGCTCCTGCCGGACGGCCAGCCGTGTCAGCATACCATTGTGCCGTGTACGCATCCCGGTCTCCGCAATCCGAAATACACGCTCGTCCCGATCCTGAGTTTTTTCAATTCAAAAGCATTCAGCGGGTCTTTACCATGATCAACACAATAAAAATCCTTTTTGTCTGTCACGGGAACATCTGCCGCAGCCCTATGGCGGAGTACGTGATGAAAGACCTGGTCCGCAGGAATCATCTTGAGGCCCGGTTCGAGATCGCCTCGGCGGCGACAAGCCACGAAGAGCTCGGCAATCCGGTCTATCAGCCTGCCTGGAGAAAGCTCGCCGAGAACGGGATCGTCTGCGCCGGACACCGCGCCCGGCAGATGACGAGGGCGGATTATGACGATTATGACCTGATCGTCTGCATGGACCGGAGGAATATCCGCAACGCGCTCCGGATCACGGATGGCGACCCCGAGCACAAGATCGTGCTGCTCCTCGATTATGCGGACCGTGCCGGGGAGGAAGTCGCCGACCCCTGGTACACCGGCGATTTCGATGCGACCTGGGACGACATTGTGGGCGGCTGCGAAGGACTGCTGAGGCAAATGAGCGAAGCATAGCTTACATGCTGGAGATCACGAAACAGAATCGGCACTTCCCTCTGTGAGTTCGGAGCCCGCCTGAAAAATGCCTGTTGGGAGGTCCAGGAGAAGCGTGTGCCAAGTGCAAATCGTTTTTCCCTGTAAATCCGCTGCGGTTTTGAGTTTGCGGTTTTTGTTGTAGACCGCCATCCCGAGTTACACGGGGACTGTTTCCGGCTGATCAACGGGCTTCTCCGAAGAGACCTTTTTCTCCTGCCCGGGAATTTCGAAACAATACGGGTCTTTGACGTGGAGATAAAGATAAAGGCTCCAGAATGTCAGCGCAATCATATAGAACGCCATAAACGGGAAGACATGATAGACCGGCATGCTCCACTGCTTGTCAACAAGATAGAAAACGGAACCAAGCCCCGGGATGCCGCCTGGGATGGAAAAGATTTTCAAGCAGAGCGTGCCGGGTACAATCAGGAAAAGCATGAAACAAGCCGTAATCCCGAAATGCCACCATTCTTTCGTTCTGGCAAACGCGAAAAGACGAATGAAGAACAAAGGGAAGATAAGGGAGAGATCCCAGTTCTGATGATAGGAAATGAGCATGGTCAGGCACAGTGCCAGCAGCAACAGCGTGTCCGAGAAAACGCGTGTTTTGGATTCTTTCCAGAAGAGGTACAGGCAACCGGAAATCGTTATGGCTTTCAAGATATGATTCAGCATCGGCACTTTAAAAAAACCTAAATGGCACATGGTCGCGCCGCTGGTCCCGTAGTGGTTGACATGTCCCGGCGAAAACAGGAATTTGACGGCTTCGTAATAGCCGACATAAACCTCTTTCAGGTCGTTTCCGCAGAAGACGGGAGAGATGGAAAAAAAGATGAAAAGAACGAACGCGCAGATGCAGAGCTTCCAATATCCCTTGAAAAACAGAAGAGGAGCGAAGACGGTCAGCAAGCTGTATTTCGTCACGGCGAGAAATGCGAAGAGAAACGTCCGCAGGATACGGGATGGCGGTCCCCAGAACATCCAATACAGGCAGAGTGCCAGAACGACCGGGATCTGCCCGAGACGCATGGTGTCCATGACGTTGTTGGAGGACAGGAAGATAAAACAGCAAAGCGCACCGATAAACTGTTTCCTGCCCGGCATCAGAAGATCGTGCCATTTGAAACCGCAGGCTTTGACCAGCGTCAGACAGGTCAAATAGATGACGATCAGAATATTGAATACGACCCAGGCGATCTGAAGCGCCTTGCTCCATAGAAATCCAAGGGGAGCAAACAGGAGCATGTGTCCGGGATAGACGATGGGCATATCCTCCCAGGGGGGGAAGCCGGGCAGACCGGGATGATCCGGGAAGGGATTGTACCCCTTGAACAAAGCAAATGAAATATGGCAGTAAGAACAGAAATCAATTAAGTAAGGGATCCTTGTTTCGACAATGGCTATCCGGATCAAAGGGAGGAGAATGAGAACAATGGAGGCAACAAAAAACAGGATGTTTGCTTTTTTCTGAAAGAAGGATCGACTTGTCATGGTTTGCCTCGGAAAAAGGTTGAAGTATGGTCAAAACTGTTCCATCATAAGGTTAGTATAGCAGGTTTTGGCCGGATTGTCAAGTGGCATCCCGTTTTTTTCCCCTGTTTTCTTCGTTTCGGATGGAGGTCACGAAATCGAATCGGCTCGTCACCTCGGCAAAACAAAGACCGCCTGAACAAATCCGTTGGTGCGAGAGGAGAAAAAACTGGAAACCGACGGGTTGCGATCGCAATCCAGAATGCGACGCGCAAACACGGAAGGATGCATATCAAAAAAACTTTAAAGAATGTGGATAAAAGGTTTGATATTTCGCGTGTTGGGTGTTATATTTCTTTGATTGCAAGTGGGGAACAGAGGAGCCTGAGCTCAAAATGAACAGGATCACGGCTGAAATGTACGGTTGGCCGCTGGCAGGCGGCGGGGGGACTGCGTGTCCTGATCCGATCCGCGTCCCGTGGAACGCTCGCGCGAACATCGTGAGCGCAAGCAGAGCAGAGCAACCGTCAGGCTTTCTACGTCCGATACTTCGAAGGTCTGCGTATCGAATCCGGTTCCGGATACACCGCCAGTTGACGTCCGTTTTTCCGTTTTCCTTCACAAACATTTCCCGCATCCTCCATTTCGAGGCTGCGGGCTTTTTTGCGTTCGGGGGGAGAGAGACATGCGAATCGGCTTCGATACAGCGCCTCAAGCTCAACAGACAAGCATATCAACCAATAACATATAACATATAATCCAACCGGAGGAGAAGCAGTATGTCTCACAAGTACTCTTGGACCGTTACATCGAACTACCACTACGATGCAACCCTGACCACGGCCCTGATAAAGGATTACCTCGCCGATTGGCTGGATTCCAGCGGCAAAGATAACCACTTTTACAGTTTGTCCAACATGGGCAATCTCTCTATCTGGCCCTCCGACCGGGAGAAGCAGCACGACACCAGTTACCACTATGAGGAGGAATCGGAGGAACCGCTGGATCCGGTGCCCACCAACTCGACTTACGAGTACTACGAGAACTTCAAGCTGGCCACGGGTTTGAACTTCGCCGAATTGCGGAGCTCCGCGGCCGCGGCCGGATTGGCCTCGCACGGCTACATCCCGAACGGACTCGGGCTCGCCGACAACACCTCAGCCGGGAATATCACCTTCGACAAGAATGGCGAGATCGAATTCGCGGGCAGCAACACGCTTGCCCAAGATATCACCTTCATCGACGGCGGCTACGTCTATTTCCAGCCGGGACCGGGCGCTGGTTCGGGGAATCAGACCCTGACCGGATTGCTCGCCTCCAGGGATTTGGACAGCGTCTTCATTGCCAAGGTCGCCCGGGGCGGAAGCGTCACCCTATCCGGCGGCCAGGTCCGGCGGAATCTGCGGGAATTGTCCATCGCCGAAGAATACAACGGCTGGACTCCGGTGAGCAGCCAGACCGGTTCCGGCGTGCTCGTTGACGGCCTCGTGGTCCGCGGCGTGCTCAACAGCGTGTATGTGGGCAGCGGCGCGAGTGTGAACCACCTGACCGTCGGGCTCGACAGACAATGGTCCGGAAGCGACGTCAGCGCGTTCGTCACGACCGACAGCAACGGTGTTCCCAAGCCGACATATTGGGGTTCCCATACCAATATGACCATCGCTTCGGGCGGCACCGCCACCAATATCACCCTCGGCAACGGCGGAACCGTGTACGTCTCCGGCCTGTCGGACACCGTGACCAGCGAGTGGGTCGTCACCGGTACCAGCGGCGGCAGCATGGTAGGCGACGGCTACTGGAAATACACCACGGCGTATGCCTCCGGCACGGGCGGCATCCTGAAGGACCTGAACATGGCGTCCAGCGGCGGCCTTCAGTTCGAGGGGATCACCGATCCCCGTGCGACCTGGAACTATCCGTCGAACGGTTATCTCAACAGCCGCTCCTACATGAGCGGCTTCCTCGCGACCGCGCCGCAGAGCTCGTATGTCTCGTTCGGAAGCAACGCCAGCGGCAGCAATATCAACATCGGCAAAGGCGGCTCGCTCTATATCGACAAGGGCGCGAGAGTCAGCGCCATCTCCATGGGCGGACTCACCACCAGCACCACGTTCGTCAACAGCAGCGGCACCACCGACACGTGGATCGGGGACCGGGGCGCGAGCTTGCAGATCAGAGGCGGCTATGTCTCCGGCGTGGTGATGGACCCCGTCCTGCAGACCTTCGATTATTATTCCGCCGCGCATGATTATTTCTGGCTTCACTCTGAGACCATCAAGGACGCCTATTCCTCGGCGCACGGCAGTTACGGCTCCGGCGAGGCGTGGTCCTCCGCCATGTATGCTTCCGCCTCGGCCACCTACCGTCAGTATATGAGCGCCATGTACACTTCCGGCGCCGTCTATACGAACCTCGGCGACGACACGGCCTACAACCGCAGGTACGTCGGCGGCGACATCGGCGTGGCCGGCGGATGGATCATGAACGTCAGCGGATTCTCCTATCTCGGCGTCGCGGCGGATGTGGATGTGACGGTCTCGAACAACGTCAGCACCTGGAAGACGTACCAGTATACGGACGGCAACGTCTCCAAGGCCATCGGCGCCGTGAGCGCGACGCTGGATGTGACGGGCGGCGCCCATGTCTACAACGTGAAGATCGAAGGCGGCCGCGTCATCATGACCGGAGGGGGCGAAGTCAACGCCCGCTGGCACAGCAGGGAAAACAAGCAGAGCAACTACAACCTGGTGGAAGACCTGGACCTGCGGATCGGCGATGTGCTGGGGCTCGGCAGCGCTTACCCCGCGGTCATCGAGTTCTTCGGCGAGGGCAGCGGCGGCTACAAACAGTATATCTCCTCCGGCGGCACCAGCGGTTATGTGGATTACACCTGGGACGCGATCGATCCGGGCGAGATCCACTCGGTCACCGCCAGCAAAGGCCTGGTCGTTTCCGCCAACTGGACGACCCATCAGGACTTCACCTACATCGGCAGCGGCGCGGTCACCTTCAACGGCCTCGGCACCGTCGTGCTGAAGGACAACCATTCGCGCTACTCGTCCGATTCCTACTACGGCACGGGGCCCTATCTCGGCTCGGCGTTCGACGAGTATTATTTCGGCGTGGTGAAGGGTGTGTACAACGAGGAAGACGGCGTGCTGGAAAACTACACCGTCCTCGACGGGGACGTCAGCAGCGGCGGCTTCGACTGGGAGGGTTTCCTGATGGTCGGGTCCGGCGGCATCGTGCAGAACATCGGCTCCGCCTCGCCCCTGAAGACCGGCAACGACATCGTCAACAGCGACACCTGGACGCCCGAATACACCCGCGACAAATGCAAGGTCCTGACCGTGGTGGCGGGCGGTTCCGCCAATAACGTGACGGTGAAGGGCGCGGTCAGCAACTTCGAGCATTATGAATCGCAGTACACGGAAAGCCGCGCGGGCCTGCTGGTCTCCTCCGGCGGCACGGCGACGAACGTGACGGTCCTGGAAGGCGGCATCGCCATGGCGAAGGGCGGCACGATCGACAAGGTGTTCGTCGCCGCGGGCGGCGTGCTGTATCTCTCCGGCTGGGCGGGTGCGCATCAGGTGGGAGAGAGAGACAGCGATTACAATCTCCAGCTGTCGGGTCCGCAGTACATGGACACCACCGTGCTGAACGGCGTGCGTCTGGATTCCGGCGGACAGCTGACCAATACGCTGGACTGGGGATTCCGAGCCGGTAATGCACCGAGCGTCATCGCCAACAAGGGCGGCGGCATCATGAACGGCGTGACCGCCAACGGCGTGGCGTATGTGAGCGGCCTCGACTACGCGGGCGGCATCACGCTGACCAAGGATCAGCAGGCCATCGACGTGACCGTCCGCGGCTATAAAACGATCACTTCGCGCGACGAGGAAGGCAATCCGACGGCCTATACCACAACGATTGCCAGCCTGAACGTGAGTTCCGGCGGCATCGTGAAGGGCGCGACCGTCGGAGACGAAGGCGCCATCTACGTGAGCAACGGCGCGGACGTGAGCGGCCTCGTTGCCTCCGGCGGACGGATCGTCTTCGCCAACAGTTCCGGCTGGAGCGACTACTTTGCCGGCAGCGCGACCGTGAACGGGATCACCGTCAAGGACGGCGGAGCGCTGGAAGTCAACAGCAAGTTCGGCCTCACCGCGACCGACGTGAAAATCGAGCAGGACGCCGGTCTGACGTTCACGCTCGGGAAGGCCGCAAACGAGGATTACACGCCGACCGCCCTGAACGGGACCTGGACGGCGGACTGGGGCTCCGGCACGTTCCAGACGAACGACGGTGTGCTGACGGGCTTCGGCGGCCAGTTCGGCCATGAATACCGCGATCTCTTCTATTCCAGCGCCTACGTCTCCGCGCGCCTCTCCATGACGATCGTCGAGGGCGGCGTGCTGGCAGGCGGCGATCTGCGCGGCTACGGCAGCGTCCTCGTGAAAAACGGCGGCAAGATGCTTGACACCAAACTTCAGGGCATTACGGCGAATATCGCCACGAGCGGCTACGCGTCCGGACTATCCGCGACCGTCGCCAGCGGCAAAAACGCCTACGGCACAAATATCTATGTTTACGGCAGCGGCGCGGTCGCGGAAGCGACGGTCCTCAACGGGGGCTATATGGGCGTCGAGAGGGGCGGCGTGGTCAACTCCGTCACGATGCTCTGTCCCGAAGGGTACGAAGGCCCTGCGGGCAACGACACCCAAGTCGGCCCCGTTGAATTTGAGGTCATGGCGGGCGGCACGGCGAACAACGTGATTGCCAGCGCGGGCGTCATCACTCTGCTGGACGGCTCCAAGGAACCGGGTACGGCCGGCCCGACCCTGTCGAACGCCGACGTCCATTCCGCCGCGATGCTCATCGTCAAGGGCGACGGCGCGGTGCTGGACGGCACGCTGAACCTCGCGGGCACAGTCTTTACGACCGGCAAGCGCTATGAATACGTCGAAGTGGAGGTGACGGACCCGAATACGGGCGATACCTATACCGACTACCAGCGCGTCGAGTTGAACAACTCCGTCGCGGACGCCGCGACGCTGACCGTGAACTTCGACCTGACCGAACTCGAAGCGCCCGGCGAAACCGCCATGATCGACAACCTCGCCAATCTCACTGGCGTGAAGTTGGACAAGATCTCCGTCAGCGCCGACCAGACGCAGGGCGCATACGTACTCGCTGGCGGTTCCGAGGATTACAACGGCGCGCTGAAAGTGGTTCGCGACGGCTCGTTTGCCGGGACTATCACCGTGGGCGGATACCTGCAGGTGACCGACGACCTGACCTACAGCCTGCTCAAAAACGACAACAACGATCTCGTTTTCTCCGTGATGTCGACCGACGCGGCGATCACCAATATCGTCGCCACGTCGGACGGCAAGGAACTGCTTAAGGGCAAATGGTCCAAGTATGCCGTCAACATCAAGACGGAAGTCAACCAGTATTCCAAGTCCATCTGGTACCGCATCAAGCAGGCGGTCAAGCCCAGGACCAGAGGGACCCTCCTCTATGCACCCGGCGACGTGGATGACGACGGCTGGATTGAACTTGACAACGAAAAAGGCATCACGCTCTCGGAATATTGCACGGTCGAGTTCAAGGCAAAAAACGAGAAAGGCGCGGATTCCAAGATCGTCGAGTACATCGTGAACTACGACGCGACCGCGCCGGTGATCGACGGCCTCCGCCTCGTTTCGGGCGAACCCTTCCTGACGCCCGGTGTGGAATCCGCAGTCGTCGTGTCCGTGACGGACGATCTGGACGCCACTCCGGCGCTTCAGCTCAGTCTGAACGACGGCATGTGGACGGACGTTATCCATAACGACGATGGAAGCTATATCTTCAACCTCACCGGCGGCATAGAAGGATTCACGCTGCGCGCCATCGACCACGCCGAGAACGAGACCGTGCTCAGCGTGTCCGTCCCGAACGATCCGGTTGCGGCGGCAGACATCGTCACTGTCACCAATCAGGACGTCACGGTCAGCGCGGAGTTCAGCGCCGACGCGATGATAAAAGAGTTCTCGACGGACGGCGGCGAGACCTGGGAAGATTACGACGAGGCTGGTGTGGTGCTCGATAACAACGGCACCGTGTCGTTCCGCGCCGGAAACATCCTCGGATACTCTGCCGTGACCGACCTCGTCGTCGACAACATCGACAAGGATGCACCTGTGATTACGCTTGCCGGCGACAATCAGACCCCGTTGCAGTCCAGTACGTTAACGGCGGAGGTCGATGATGACAGCGAAATTCTCTTCTCGCTTGACCAGCAGACTTGGAAAAAGTATGAAGGACAGCTTGATGTTGCTGCGAATGGTACCTATTACTTCAAAGCGACTGATGCTGCAGACAACGTCGGTACGGCGGAATACGTATTTGCCAACATCCGGCCGATCTTGTCTTCGGAAGTCGAACCTCAGACACAAACTTGGGAAAAGAGCGGGGAAGTCTCGCAATACATTGTGGAGATTTCCACGGACAATTTCGAGCATGTCATCCAGCTGGTCGTTGAGTCCAATTCGCTTGATGCCTTCCAGATGCCTGCAGGCAACTACCAGATTCGCGTCAAACCTGAGGACGGAGAATGGGCTGCCGTCGATCCTGTGGCTGGCACACCGGCCGCCACCGAACCGAAGATCATCAAGTCGGATGCGGACGGCAATGCGGACGTGTTCTTCGCGAGTGCTATAGGAACATGGGGATACAGGTATCAGGCGCAACATGTCGGGTCTGTCGGCGATTTGTCCGGGACGCAGGAATATGCCGCGCTCTCCGGAAAAAACAAGCTCACGGACATCATCGAAGGCTCGACCGATGCCAATATCCTGCTGATGACCGATGATTTTAATGGTGACGCGCTCTTCGTGGACGACATCTATTCGGCTCTGCCGGGTTCCATTTCGGAACAGCTGTCGCGCATTGTCCAAATCAATGAAATCCGTGCCGGCGCCGGCAGCGACATCATTGATATGACCAGCCAGCGGTTCCTATATGTCGGTGACGGCCTCACGATCCGCGGTGGCGACGGCGACGACGTGATCTGGGCGAACAAGGGCGACAACTTCCTTTTCGGCGACGCCGGGGACGATCGCATCGTCGGAGCATCCGGCAATGATGTGATCGCGGGCGGCATCGGCAACGATTCCATGCACGGCGGCGGCGGAAACGACGTCTTCGCCTTCTGCGACAACTGGGGAACTGATGAAGTCGAACAGCTCGCTGGTGGTTCCGTTACACTGTGGTTTACATCGGAAATGGAAGGCAAGGTGGCATGGGATGATCTTTCCGAGTCTTACACGGACGGTGATAACAGCGTCACCGTTAAGGGGGGCACCTCGGTCGAGCTCAAGTTCGGCGGCGTCGGAGAAGATGCGGCCATGTTTGCTACGTTGTCTGAAGCAGGGGCATTCAAAGAATTCACCTCGCAAAAGATATTCGAGGAATCCGGCCAGGGGTTCCTTGCCGGCTTGTAAAAACGCAACCTTGCTCGTTTGAGCTTTTCTTAAACAAATCATCCGACCCTCGGAATCCATGGCGGTTCCGGGGGCTTTCTCTCTTTCTTGAAGGGTACGGAATCGAATCAGCGCGTCCCCTTTACGAGTTTAGGGCCCGCTTGAATACGCAGAATAAACTCCCTGCCTCTCCGCCAAACTCAAAAACGGCCCGCTTCTGACCTTTTTTCGTTGCTGAAAGACCCGCATTTTATGATAGGGGGATTGTGTCTTGGGACAGCCGCCGTTCATCTTTTCAGATAAGTCCTGAATTCCGGCAACATCTGGTCTGCGATATCATCGGGGACACCGGCCTCCCTGGCAAAGTCGCCAAACGCCAGCGCCGCCTCGCATACCGTATGGATGATCTCCTGCGGCTTGGAAATGTCAAAGTGCTTTGCCACGGCGAGGAAGTCCCTGGCGCTGAAGCCATCGCGTTTCCCGTTGATGGACATCTGGTGCTGCCCCGTCCATTTCGAGCCGGGCTTATAGGCCCATGCCATATCGTAGGCGGGCGCAAGATGCCAGACGCCATTCCGCGTCATGAGGAACGATATGTTTTTGGTGTGGTCGTCGTGATTGCGGACAACAGCATTGAAGACCATTCGGCGGAACAGCTGGGCTTTTTCGGAGGGAAGCAGTTTCAGCTTCTCCATCGTGTCGAAAGCCTGCTCATAGGAATTCGCCACGGGATTGTTGTAATCCATGTGCCGCATGGCGCAGAGGGTCTGGATATGAAGTTTTTCCCCGTTCAGCCTGTCAAAACGCTTCGACATGAAGTGGGCGCAATCGTGGTCCTCCAGCAGACGGCATTCGCTCATCCGGATCCCGGCTGCCTTCGCCATGAGGTAATAGGCATACTCAATGCGACCGTAGGACTTCCCGTCTTTCCGCACATCGAATTTCAGCAGCCAGTAATCGCATCCGTCCGGAGCTTCGACCTGACCGGAATATACTTCGTTTGTCTCGGAATTCCACGCGATTACGGCTTTGGGACGCGCACCGCCTGCCGACGATCCGACTTGCAGAATATCGTGGAAGGCTGATTTCTTATCATCCTGAGAAACCTTGAACGATTCCCGTTTCCGCATGATCTCCGCGGCCAGCTGCGAAAGCGCGTTGACATTGAGTTTCTGCGATTTCCTCACCCGCGACAGCGCCGGCTTGAATTCCAATGCGCCCATGCCCCGTTTCCCGATGTAGCAGAGCTTTTCAACCGGATCGAACGAGTTTTCAGGACGTCCCTGCGCCCGCAGGAAGGCGTTGATGACCGCATTGCCGAAATAATCCGGCAGCGAGTCGGCCAGCAATCCGGGCAACCCCTGAAACGTTTCCTCGGAAAGCCTCGGAAAACTGTAGATCTGCTGTCCGGAGATCGGCATCATCAATGGAGCAAGTTCCAGATTCTGTTTTTTGAACTTGTCGTCATATTCGAAAAAGGCGACATGAAGCGCCGAATCCCACCCGACTGTCCCGACGAGTGTATCCCAGATAAAAACATTTGCAAGTGTGGTTATGCTCATGATTTCTTCGTTGCTCTCCGGCGTTCCCTGCCATGAAGTTTAGCCAACTGGATCGGACTGATCGGCGGCAAGGGCAGAAACGCATCCAGAGAATCCAGTACGTCAAGTGCGGTCAGAACGCGGATCAGGTTTGCCAGCGTGGACCCCTTGCCGTCTTCCAACCGTGCCACAGAAGCCAAGCCGATCCCGGCGCGTTCCGCGACCTCTTTCTGGGAGAGATTCCGGTTCAGACGATGCCGTTTGACCCGTTCCCCGATTTCATGTAATGCCTGTTCCGTATTCATCGGATCTCCTTTCGATGCCATACAATATAGCACGGAATCGACAGATGTCAAGCCAACAAATCAAAAATGATTGAAAATAGTAGATTGGAAGCAATAATATACTGTTTGTAATGCATTGATGTTTTTTGTTTTTTTGCGTTTTCAAAAGGCTCAATTATATGAGAGAGTGACTTGACTTTTCCCGGAACTTGTGATAAAGTAGAGAAACTAAGCAGACTTATTCCGACGCCACGGAGGATATAACATGAAATACAAAACGGTCAGTACCATCGCCGCGATCCTCTGTCCACTGGCGACACAATACCGGCGAACGGAAAAACGTTATAATAAGAAACAACAACACACAGGGGGTCCCGATATGAAAACGAAAGCGATTCGCAACATTTTTTTCGCCGTCATCGCGGTCTTCCTGACCGCCGCAGCGTTCACCGGATGCGAACAGGCCGAGAAGGCCAGAGCCGGGTCCATCAGGACTGACGAACAAAGCCGGATCGATGCTTCGGAATTCGACCTTAGGATCACGGTGACGGACACGGACGGCAAGCCTTTGGACGGCGTCACGATGGAGCTGGAATTGAAACGTCCGAAGCTCCCCCTGCTCAGCGGCGAATGGGAATCCCAAAGAGAGAAGGAGAAAACAGTCAAATCAAAAATCCATATTCAGGAAAAAGGCTGGACGAAAATTGATCTTCGTTTTCGGAAAGACGGTTATCATTTGGAACAACGCAGTTTCTCCATCAACATCATGAATGAAGACAAAGCCAATCTGTTTGTGAAACGGGATCTCCAGGTCAAAATGTCCAAGCAGATGTCTCTTGCTTCTTTGTTCGGGGGTGGCGGTGTATTGTCATATAATATTGAGAATGGTAAAAGAGAGATCCTTGATATCGATATTTTCCCCAAAAAAGCAGGAAAGGAGACTACTGATCTGAAAAAGAAAGAAGAAATGAAGAGCGAGGAAGACGAAGAGAATGAGGAAGACGAGGATATCGAGGATGAAATAATCAAGGATCCCCATATTATTTCAATCGATTCAAAGGCCAAGCCGGCAACCGTAAAATATATGGAAATTGACTTCAGGAGAGATAAGGACGGCAGCATTGTCTATGATACGGCCGATACGAAAGGGGTTGCCAAACCGACCTCATGTATTGTTCGATTCTGCTCCGACGATCCTGGTGATGGATTGCTGTTTGTTTCCAAAGTGGAGTCCCCGAAAAGTTGGGAAGCCGAAAAAGAACTTACAACCGCCCCGGAGAAAGGTTATAAAAAAGAAATTGCAATTGACCTTGGAGAAAAGAATAAAAAATTCTACGTGTTTTGTTATATAAAACAAGGTGACCATTACGGAAAAGCAAGGCTTGGGCCGGTGTATATTCAGGAAGAAAAGAATAAGATCCAGCTTGTCAAAATGAATGTAAGAGTTTCATTCAACACGCTGGAAGGCGACCGGAACGTGAATACCTTTTAATGAACAGGACACCCCCAGCCGACTAACCCCGACACCACGGAGTGAAACATTGATATGGAACTTGACATAAAAACGAAAACGGCCTGGATTCTGGCGGGCAGGATCGCGCTCGGCGCGGTCTGCGTGCTGGTCACGGTCCTGTCGCTGTCCCGGCTGGGAAGCGACGAGTGGAGGACGCTTTGGGAATGGCTGTCCACCATTGCCCGCAGAAGTCCGCTGGGCTTTGCGATCTTTGTGGCGGGAGTCGTCAACCTCTTCCTCCTCTTCGGGCTCTATTTGTGGGGGGACAAGCGCACGCGGCGGGTCCTGCTGCCGATGTGCATCCTGCTGCCGCTGCATTTGTTTTCTTTCATGCACATCACCTTTCTCTTTCCGATTGTCGACCTGATCCTGCTCTTGGTACCGATCCCCTGCGTGATCGAAGCGATCGCCCGGAAAAAACCTCTCCTCGGGATCGCGGCGGCGTTTTGGGCGTTCTACCTTCTCGCAGGGGTATATCTATGCTATGATTTCTGGTCGAAGATCTCGCACCTTGCCAAATGATTCCCTCACCACCCCCAGCCGACGAACCCCGACACCACGGAGAATATAACATGAAAAAGAAAACTGTTTGGATCACCGCCGCGATCATCGGTTTGGGCGCGCTCGCAGTCGTCCTTGCGCTGGCGTTCACGCATTGGAACAAAGACGGGAAAAAGGAACGGAGAACGGTGCCGCAATACACGCTGGAGGAGCTGGAGAATGCGGACATAACGGCGACCGAGGCAACGAACGCCGACAGTAATGAATCGGCGGGCACAACGCTGAACAATGACCAATGGGAAGAACTGGCCGAATCCCTCTTTCAGGAAATTCGTTTTTGGTCATCGCATGATAACAAAAGTAAAACGGAAGCCAGACTTAGCACATATGACCGTATTGAGCTCTGGCGCAAAGAACATAAACTCGAAAAAGATGATATAACGAAGATTTTTGTCAAAACAATTCAAGATTATTTTTTGGAAGTGGAAAAGAAATCGGAAAATAAAAAACTTATGATGTGGCATCGTTATGCTATCTCCCTTCTCCATTATTATCCGCCGCCTCAAAAACAGTTCATGGAATTGGTTCAGAAAACCGCCGAATTGGAACCGGATTATGTTGAAATGGTCATTTATGGGTATATAAACGCATACCCTGATTGGATTTTTGATGATAAACCGATTCTTGAAATAATAAATAAAACCGACTCAACCACATACAGACTTAGTGGCGTATGTTTTGATCTAACAAAACAAATTCTGAAAGAAAAGGATGAGAATCGCAGGAAGAGGCTTCTTCACAAGGCGCTCGAATGGGCTTTTCAGGATGACAAGCTTGAAATATTTCATGATTTAGATAGAATTTTACTTGATCACTGCGAAGACTACGCAGCGCATCCCGGCCGAAAGCTCCAGCTGGAAAAGGATTTAAAGCAACGTGAGGAAGCCAGGAAATATACCTTGAGTTACCTCAGGAGCAAATATGCTCTGGAGCATTTCGGCGAGGGAGATGAAGCGCTTGAAGTGTTATACAAGTTGGATATGGATGACAAAGTAAAAAGTCGTATATTAGAGAAAATGAATGAGATAAAGAAAGCTGGAAAAGATCCATCGGCTATTTATACCAAAGAGTTTTTCGATGAACTGAACAACGTAAAATAAGCCGACCTCACCACCCCCAGCAGAGTAACCCCGACCGACACATCGAACCGAAACACAACGAGAATAAGGAACAATTACAATCATGAAATGGTTCGTCATCCTGTATCTTCCTATTCTGTGCATCTCGGTTTTCATCTTTCTCCGGGCATTGTTCCGATTCATCAAAGTGAAAGAGTTTTTTGGGAACACGCTTCCTGACAACGAAAAGGAATGTATCAACGGGTTTCCCAACTGCTTCCCGAGACATCCGATTTCGGACTATTATAAGGAACACCCTTTGCCTTGGACCAAGGAGACTGTGGACGGGCTTCTGAAACGCAATGAAATCCTTTTGAAATACGACAAGGAGAAAGCGAAACAGCTGATTCTTGCGGAAAAACAATTGTTTTATTCCTTGAATACCGCGGTCATTGCGACGGGGATATTCGCTTTGCTGTTTTTTGTGGTGAAATAGCCATCTGTTCCCCCCCAGCCGACTAACCCCGAATCCAATCGTCCTTCCTGCTCGTCCGCCGACTTCCTGCCCGGAGCCTGCCGGACAGGGGTGCCCGGCGGTGTCCTGGTTTTGGCGGAAAGTATTAATATATTTAGGGCGGGACTTGACTTTTCCCGGAATAGGTGATAAAGTAGAGTTATTAAGCCGACTAACCCCCACTCCACGGAGAACTTACCATGAAATACAAAACGGTCAGCACCATCGCCGCGATCCTCTGCGGCGGCTTCCTCTCGTTTATTCCGGCATTCGCGCAGGAGAACACGGATGGAAAAACGGAACAAGACAAGACCTCGCAAATGCAGCCGCATTACACGCTGGAGGAGCTGAAGAATGCTGAAATAACGGCGACCGGGGCAACGAACGCCGATAACAATGGATCGTCAGGCACTTCGCTGAACAATGACCAGATGGAAGAATTGACAGAATCACTCTTTCGGGCGATTCGATTTTGGTCATCACTTGATGACATGTCTTATGAAAAAGCAAGACTTAGCACTTATGATCGTGTTGAACTCTGGCGCAAAGAACATAAACTCGAAAAAGATGATATGACGAATATTTTCGCCAAAACAATTCAAGATTATTTTTTGGACCTGGAAAAGAAAACAGAAAATAAAAAACTCAAGACTTGGCATTCTTATGCTTTGTCTTATATCAATTATTATCCGCTTCCTCAAAAGGAGTTTATGGAATTGATACAAAAGACTTTTCAATTGGAACCAGAGAGTGTTAAAAAGATTATTTTCGGATATATAAGCGCGTATCCGGATTGGGTTTTTGATGACAAACCGATTATTGAAATAATATATAAAACGGACTCAAAAACAAACAGACTTTTCAGAGTGTGCGCTGATTTAATAGACCAAATTCGTAAAGAAAAGAATGTGGTTCGTAAAAAGAAGCTTCTTGATAAGGCTTTCGAATGGGCTTTTCAGGATGACAAGCTTGACATCTTCTGTTTTTTAGACAGAACTTTGCTTGACCACTACGATAAGGAGTATGCAACACATCCTGGACGAAAGCTCCAACTGGAAAAGGATTTGAAGCGTTATGAGGAAGCCAAGAATTACGACTGGGTTTACCGCCGGACGAAATATGCTCTGGAGCATTTCGGCGAGGGAGACGATGCGTTTGAAATGTTATACAAGATGGATACGGATCCCAAATTGCAAGATGGTGAATGGGATCGTTCTGAGCGTAAAAGACGCTCAAGAGAGCATATAGAAGAGATGAAGAAGGCGGGAAAAGACCCCAGGTCTGTTTATTCCAAAAGGTATCTTGACGAACTATACAGCGATGAATAAACATCCCCTCACCACCCCCGGCCGACTAACCCTCAGCGCGTCCTTTCTGCTCAACCGCTGACTTCCTGCCCGGAGACGGCCGGCCTCGTTCTTGCCTGCGTCAGCGAATTGTTTATTGTCGTTTCCGTGGTCGTGTTATTGACGACGACAGGGTTCGGACCCCGTCAATCCGAACTCTCCGCGGAGGAGCTCGCGAAGCGCATGGAAGCGGCGGAAAATGGCGATGCCGAAGCGCAATGTCTTCTGGCCGATGCCTATTTCCTCGGGAACGGGATGGAGCAGGACCACGACGGGTTCCATGTGGTGTAGGGAAAATGCTCAGTCTTTTTCTGTTTTTTCGCTTGATTTATTACGGACATGGTGATATAATACAATCATAATCTCCCCCACTTTTTGATAAGGAGCAGACTCATGAACAATGAAACAACACAAAAAGAAACGAAATCGTCAAAATCATTATTTGTACTCATGGTGTTGATACTTTTTGGAACAATCCTTAACCTGGCGGGATGCAGTTCCGTAGACGGGGGAAGCAGAGTGCGAGTTTCCGACTTCAAAGTCAAGCGGGGAACAAACCTCAGCCACTGGTTTTCACAAACTCCCGTGCGAGGGGCTGCACGTGCAGCCAGAGTAAAGGAAGATGATTTCATCCGCCTGAAAGAATTTGGATTTGACCATGTCAGAATCCCGATTGATGAAGAACAATTCTGGGACGACAACGGGAACAAACTGACGGATGCCTGGGAACTGCTGGATGCATCCATCAAGCTCGCACTCAAGCATGAACTGCGCGTAATCGTGGATTTGCATATCATCCGCAGTTTTTATTTCAATGCATCCATCGAAGGCAACAACACGAATACACTTTTCACGGAAGAAAAATCACAGGAACAATTAGTGAATCTGTGGAGAGAGCTTTCCGCGGCGCTGAAAGGATTCTCGACCGACTGGGTGGCATACGAATTTCTGAATGAACCGGTCGCGGATGATCCGGAACAATGGAACAATCTCATCGCGAAAGTACATAAGACTTTGCGTCAGCTGGAACCCGAACGCGTACTGGTGATCGGGTCCA
>JAFXYP010000070.1 GCA_017541665.1 Lentisphaeria bacterium
GGCCTGTTCGGCCGCTTCGATCATGGCGAACGCGATACGGTCCTTCACGGAACTTCCGGGGTTGAACGATTCGACCTTGACGACGACTTCCGCGCCGCCCTGGTTGAGTTTGTTGATGCGGACGAGCGGGGTGCCGCCGATTTTGTCGAGGATGCTGTTTGCGATGCTCATGGCAGGGGTCTCCTTTCTGTTGTTTTCAAATCTCTACCATTTGGGTTGTAATTATACTATACCACATTTTCTCCGAATGTCAAGCGTCCTTTCGAAATATTCTCTATCTTTTTTGTAGTTTTTTTCGTTTCCACCTCGGAAAAGCTGTCCCGAACAATCATCCATGCGGAAAAACGCCATCAAAAAAGCCTCCGGGCGCTTCTTCGCGGCGGAGGCATTCTTCCGTGTCCGCGCCATACGCGCGGACAGAGAGATGAGGATAACAGGATCTTATTTGAGCTTCTCCTGGAACATCCGGATCGCGAGCTTCGGATTGGCCTTGCCGCGGCTGAGCTTCATGAGCTGGCCGACCAGGTACTGGAGCACGGCGGTCTTCCCCTCTTTGAACTGCTGGACCTGAGCGGGGTTCTGCTCGATCACCTGGTCGACGAGCGCGAGGATGGCGCCCTCGTCGGAGACCTGGACGAGGCCCTTTTCCTTCACGATGGAATCGGGGTCCTTGCCCGTCTCGAACATCTCCTCGAACACTTTCTTGGCGGTCTTGGAGTTGATCGTGGAGGCGTTCACGAGTGCGGCGAGTGCGGCCAGCGCGGCGGGCTGTACCTTGCAGTCCTGAAGAGAGCCGCCGGATTCACCGAGTTTGCGGAGGAGCTCCGACGTGAAGAGGTTCGCGATGATCTTCGCCGCGGAGGAGCCCTTCGCCGCGGCCTCGAAGAACTCCGCGTAGGAACGGTCCGAGGTGAGGACCTGCGCGTCGTACGGCGTGAGGCCGAAATCGCGCACGTAGCGCTGGCGCTTGTCGGCGGGGAGCTCCGGCAGGGAGGCGCGGAAGGCGTCGAGCTCGGCATCGGTGAACACGACCGGCAGGAGGTCGGGCTCGGGGAAATAACGGTAATCGTTGGCGTTTTCCTTGGTGCGCTGGACCACGGTCTCGCCGAGCTCATCGTTCCAGCCGCGTGTGTCCTGCTCGATCTCCTGCCCGTTTTCAAGTTCGACGAGCTGGCGTTTGATCTCGTACAGGATGGCGCGGTGTGCGGCGCGGAAGCTGTTCAGGTTCTTGATCTCGACCTTGGTGCCGAATTTCTCGGTGCCGCGCGGCCGCAGGGAGATGTTCACGTCGAAGCGCATCTGGCCCTTCTCCATGTCGCAGTCGCTGACGTCGGCATACTGCATGATTTCCTTCAGGGAGGAGAGGTAGGCGTAGGCCTCGTCGGCGGAGCGCATGTCCGGCTCGCTGACGATCTCGATGAGCGGCACGCCGGAGCGGTTGAAGTCGAGCCCGGTGCAGTTGGAGAAATGGGTGGACTTGCCGGGGTCTTCCTCCAGGTGCATGCGGGTCATGCCGATCCACTTGTCGGGCAGCGGTTCGCCGGAGAAGCCCGTGCCGAAGATGTGAATGCGTCCGTTTTTGCAGATGGGCAGGTCGTACTGCGTGATCTGGTAGTCCTTCACGAGGTCGGGGTAAAAATAGCTCTTGCGGTCGAACTTGCTGAACTTCGCGATCTCGCATCCGCACATCATGCCGGCGACGACGGCCTTGCGGACCGCCTCTTTGTTCACGACCGGCAGCACGCCGGGCATGCCCATGCAGACGGGGCAGGTATCGGTATTCGGCGGGGCGCCGTAGGTATTGGGGCAGGAACAGAACATCTTGCTTTTCGTGCGGATCTGCACGTGCGCTTCGATCCCGATCACGGGTTCATACATCGTCATGGGGTTTCTCCGGGGAAGATGAGGTTTCACGGGCGGCTTCCTGTATCCCGTTCTGCGGCCCGCGGTTTCTGGCATATCGTTCTAATATAGCATAAAAACAGGGATTCGTCAAGCGTCGGGGCGGTCAAATCCGGAGCATAATCCGTGCCGGGCGGACGCGGATGCGTGTTTTTGCCGAAAAAAACAAGAAACATAGTTTCTTTTTCCGGAAAATGTGATATAGTATCTCATTCGCATTTGCTTTTAGGAAAACTGCCATGTCAAACCAGCCTGAATTCAGTCATTCCGCCGGAACGGAGGCCGGACACGCATGAGCCGCCGCGCCATGATGGTCCTGATCCTCGCGATCATCGCGATTCACGGCATCCTGCTGTGGCTTCTCTTCGCCACGGATTCCGCCGAACAGCAGCTCTCCGAGACCCGCAAGCAGCTCGAAGAGGAAATCGCCCTGCATTCCGAAACGGAAAGAGGGAGCAATCCGTTCCGAACTCAGACGGAACCGGGATCATCCGTTCAGCTGCCGGAATCATCCGGTGGCGCTTCTTCGGCTCCGTCCGCATCGCCGGCACAGACGCCCGGTACGGTTGCGGCGCAGACGTCCGGCAGCGCTCCCGCAGACAGGGACCCGCTCGCCGGACTGACGACTGTGAAGGAGAAGCCCCAGCCGTCCGTACCGTCCACGACCTACGTCCGCAAACCGAAGAAGATCACACCCGTGAAGCTCGATTACTCGGGCGCCGTGCAGAACGACATCGCCGGCCTCAAGGGCGCGTCCCTCGCCACGGCGGGGATCCTGATCGACATGGACAACAACAAGGTGCTCTGGGCGAAAAACCCGTCGAAGCCCGTTCCGGTCGCCTCCCTCACGAAGATCATGACCATCATGCTGTCCTACGAGATCGCGATGGACGACAGTTCCCCGTACACGCTCGAATCCCTGATCCCCGTCACGACCGAAGCCATCAATACGCCCGCAAGCAAAGTTGATTTCAGAAAGGGCGAGATGTTCACCATCCGCGAACTCCTCGTGGCCGCATCCGTCAGGAGCGCCAACGATGCCGCCCACCTGCTGGCGGAACACCTCGGCGGCGGAAAGGCGGACAAGTTCATCGAAGACATGAACCGCAGGGCTAAGGAGATCGGCATGACGCACACCACATACTTCAATGCGCACGGACTCCCCGGCAAGTCCAGGGCGCTCGACAACCAGAGCTCGCCGGAGGATATCGCCCGCCTCTGCCTCGTCTTCCGCCAGTATTTCTACCTCATGGAGCTCGCCGCCCTCCGCTCGGCGCCGTTCCGCGAAAAGGGCTCGCCGAACTACATGATGCTTCAGAACCACAACAACCTCCTCCCCGGCGCCAAGGTCAGCACCGCAGGCGTGAACGGCATCAAAACAGGTTTCACCAACCGCGCGGGGTTCTGCCTCGCCGCCTCGTGCGAACGCAGCGGACGCCACCTGCTGGCCGTCGCGACCGGGTTCCCCTCGGCCGCGGACCGCGACAATTTCGTCCACGTCCTCCTCGACTGGGGCTACACGAAGATCGGCGTCTCCAAGCCGAAAGCAGCCTCGTCGTCCTCAAAATCCGCGTCCTCCGCGAAAAAAACTTCAACAACGAAAGGCCGCTGACCTCCAGGCGGCTTTCCAGATCAACAGGCAGACCTCCATGCACAAACAAACGATTCTGGTCACAGGCGGAGGCGGTTTCATCGGCTCCCATCTCTGCGAACTGCTGCTCTCCCGCGGCAACGACGTCATTTGCCTCGACAACTTCTTCACAGGGTCGAAAAACAACATCCGGCATCTGCTCTCCAGCCCCTCGTTCGAGCTCATCCGCCACGACGTCACCATCCCCATCGAACTTGAGGTCGACGCCATCTACAACCTCGCGTGCCCCGCCTCGCCCATCCACTACCAGCACGACCCCGTCCAGACCATCCGCACCAACATCCTCGGCGCCATGAACATGCTCGATCTCGCGCGGCGCCTCCGCATCCCGATCCTCCAGAGCTCCACCAGCGAAGTCTATGGCGACCCGCAGGAACACCCCCAGCGCGAGACCTACTGGGGCAACGTGAACCCGATCGGCATCCGCAGCTGCTATGACGAGGGGAAACGCTGCGCGGAGACACTTTTCTTCGACTACCACCGCCAGTACGGGATCCCCATCAAGGTCGTCCGCATCTTCAATACCTACGGGCCGCGCATGCTCCCGAACGACGGACGCGTGGTCAGCAATTTCATCGTGCAGGCGCTGAAGGGGAGCGACATCACCATCTACGGCGACGGGTCCCAGACGCGCAGTTTCTGCTGCGTCACCGATCTTGTCGTCGGGCTTGAGGCCATGATGCACACCCCGGACGACGTCACCGGCCCCGTCAACCTCGGAAACCCCGGCGAATTCACCGTCCGCGAACTCGCGGAGACCATCATCCGCATCACCGGCTCGAAGTCGAACATCGTCTACAGGCCGCTTCCGCAGGACGACCCCGTCCGGCGCAAACCCGACGTTTCGCTTGCGCGCGAGCTGCTCGACTGGACGCCGGAGATCGCCCTCGAGGAGGGACTCCGCAGGACCATTGACTATTTCCGCAACCTGAAGGATTTCTGATGTTCGACGTTTCATTCACGCTTCACGAACTGCTCCGCGCCACGGAGGGCCGCCTCGTCGGAGGCGACGCCCCCGCCATGGTCGATTCGGTCTTCACGGACACCCGCGAATCCGCGAAGAACGCGCTCTTCCTGGCGTTCTCCGGCGAGCAGTTCGACGCCCACGACTACCTCGCGCAGGCCGTCGCGAACGGCGCTTCGCTCCTGTGCGTCGAGGAAAACAAGATCGGCAAAATCCCGCCGGGCGTGCCGGCCATCGCCGTTCCCTCGACCATGACCGCCTTCCAGCGCATCGCCCGGTTCCACCGCCTGCGCTTCCCGAACCTGAAGGTCATCCTGCTGTCCGGCTCCTGCGGCAAGACAAGCACGAAGGAATCCCTGCGGGCGATCTTCGTGCACGCCATGGACTCCATCAGCGTGCTGGCGACCGAGGGAAACACAAACAACCAGATCGGGCTCCCGCAGAACCTCCTGCGCCTCAACGCCCGCCACCGCATCGCCATCCTGGAGGCGGGCACAAACCATCACGGCGAGCTCGAGCCTCTCTCCTACTGCGCCATGCCCGACCTCGCGATCATCGTCTCCATCGCAAACTGCCACCTCGAATTCCTCGGTTCGCTCGAGGGCGTCGCACAGGAAAAATCCAAGCTCTTCTCCCACCTCGCGCCGGGCGGGCTCGCCATCATCCCCGCAAAGTGCCCCGGACAGGACATCCTTGCCCGCGCCGCCGTGCCGTTCCGTACGGGCACGTTCGGATTCGAGGACACGGATGCCGACGTCACGGCGAAATACCTGGGCGGCAACCTGCACGGGGCGAAGTTCATACTCACGCGCGCCGCGACGGGGGAGGCAGTCTCCGTACAGTGGGGCATCCCGGGACGCCACCAGGCCGGGAACGCCGCGGCCGCCGCGCTCGCCGCACTGTCGTTCGGCATCCCGTTCCAGACCATCGCCGAGGGACTTGGCCGCACGACGCTCCCCGGGCTCCGCATGCGCGTCTCCGAGCACGGCGGTGCCACGTGGATCAACGACGCCTACAACGCGAACCCGGACAGCATGGCGGCCTCGCTGAACTGGCTGTCCGAATTCGCCGATCCGAAGAAACTCGTACTCGTACTCGGCGACATGGGAGAGCTCGGCACGATGTCCGAAGAAGGGCACCGTTCTGTCTGCGCCCTCGCGAAACACCTCTTTCCCGGCGCACGGTGCATCGTCGTCGGTCCGCACATGACGGCTGCGGCGGAGGAAACCGGACTGGACTGCATCGCCTATCCCTCCGCGCAGGACGCCGCGAAGGCGTCCGTCCCGGCCGCCCCCGGAAGCCTGGTCTTCCTGAAGGCCTCCCGTTCGACCCATCTCGAACTCCTCGAACCCGCCGGAGCCTGACACTATGGCGCCGATACCGCCCCTGCCCCTTTCGACGTACGCCGAGGCACTGAAGCCGCTGCTCGCCGCACCGTTTACGGCTTCCCCGGACCCGCGCATCGCCTCGGTCGCGAACAATTCGTCCAAGGTCACGTCCGGCACGCTCTTCCTCGCGATACGGGGCACGAAGGCGGACGGCCACAGATTCCTCCCCGACGCCGTTCAAAAAGGCGCGGCTGCATTCGTCGTCTCGACGGACTACGACGGCCCCGTTCCCCCCGGCATCCCCGTCCTGCGCGTCACGGATTCCTATTTCGCGTGGTCGATCGTCTGCGAGACGTTCTTCCGGCGGCCTGCGGACGCGTTCCGCGTGCATACGGTCACAGGTACCAACGGCAAGACCTCGACGGCATATTTCCTGCGGCATTTCCTGGACAAGGCCGCCCCCGGTTCAAAGACCGCGCTGGTCTCGACCGTCTGCTGCGACCTCGGGGCCGGGCCGGAACCCTCCGAGCACACCACGCCCGACGCGCTCACACTCCAGGGAATGTTCGCCGCCATGAAATCCAACGGCATTTCGGACGCCGTCATGGAGAGCTCCAGCCACGGTCTGCACCAGCACCGGTCCGGCACGCTCAAGTTCGCCTCGGCGGCCTTCACGAACCTTACGGGCGACCACCTGGACTACCACGGCACCATGGAAAACTACTATCAGGCGAAGAAGATCCTGTTCCGCGAGCTCCTCGCCGACGGCGCGCCGGCGGTTGTCAACACCGACGATCCGGCGGGCACCCGGCTTGTTTCCGAGCTGAGGAATGAACGCCCCGCGGTCCGCATCCTGCCCGTTTCCTTCGCCGGACGGCCCGAGGCATTCTGTTCCCTGCGGAAAATCCGCCTCGGCCCGGCTTGTTCCGAACTCGAATTCACGCTCGGCGGACGCCCCGTCTCCCTGCGCCTGCCGCTGCCCGGCGCGTTCAACGCCGCAAACTACCTGACCGCGCTTTCCCTGGCGTACGGGCTCGGGCTTCCTTTCGATGCATTGCTGGAGGCTTCGGCGGCCATACCGCACGTCCCCGGACGGCTCCAGGCGGTGCCGCTGGCATGCGGTGCGACGGGATTCGTGGACTTCGCCCACACGGACGACGCGCTGGAACGCGTTCTGGCCAGCCTGCGCGAGGTTCTGACGGCAGGCGGGCGCCTGATCGCGGTCTTCGGATGCGGCGGCGACCGGGACCGATCCAAACGCCCAAGAATGGGCGCAGCGGCCGCACGCCTCTCCGACCTCGCCGTCCTGACCAGCGACAACCCGCGCTCCGAGGACCCGATGGACATCATCCGCGAGATCGAATCCGGCATCCCGCGAGGGACGCGGTATCTCGTGGAGCCGGACCGGGAGAAAGCCATCGAACTCGCCGTGCGCGAAGCGAAGGCCGGCGACATCCTGCTGATCGCCGGAAAGGGGCACGAGACTACGCAGGAGATCCGCGGCGTGAAACACCCGTTTTCCGACGTGCAGATTCTGCGCCGTTTTCAGTTCTGACGCTTGAAAACACACTGGGCACGATGTAAATTATTGAAACTATTTCCCCGAAAACCGCCTCCGCCCCGACCATGGATCAGGAAAACCACGACAAGCGCCTCATCCGCTGCCTCATCGTCTTCATCGCCGTCTGGCTGGTCCTGCTGACCGCCATTCCCTCCGTTTTCTACACGGTGCTCCCGCTCGACACGCTCGAAACGATCATGTGGAGCCATCCGTTCTCGATGGGCAACGCGAAGCATCCGCCACTTGCAGCGTGGCTCGCGGGCGCATTCACGGTCGCGTTCGCGCACACGGACTTCGCGATGTACCTGCTGAGCCAGCTTCTGATGGTCGTCGGTTTTTTCTACATATACCGTCTGGGGAAGGAGTTTTTCAGCACGGAAAAGGCCGTTTTCTCGGTCATCCTGCTCTCCACGATCATCTTCTACACCTTCGACTCGGCCAAGTTCAACGTGAACCTGCCGCACATGGCGCTGTGGCCCATGATGACGTTCCACTGCTGCCGCGCGGTAAAACACGACCGCATGGCCGACTGGATCCTGTTCGGCGTCGCGTCCGCGCTCTCCGTGCTCAGCAAGTTCTTCGGATTCGCGCTCCTGCTCGCGCTTTTCCTGTTCATCCTCACCGGACGCGAAACGCGGAAATACTTCCGGCGGCCCGGGCCATACGCCGCGTTCGCCGTGTTCCTGCTCGTGCTCGCGCCGTATATCGTCTGGCTGGTGCGCAACGGCTTCCCGCCGTTCACGTACATCGCGGACCGCGTTTCCGAGGAGCACCTGAACCCGGCCGTGAATTTCCTGCGCGTGCTGGGCGAATCGCTGTATCCGCTCGCGATGCCGCTGCTCCTGCTGTGGATCACGATGGACCGTCCGGTCCGATCCCTGCTCGGATTCCGCCTGCGGGACCTTCGCCCGTCCGACCCCGTTGCAGCACGTCTTGCCGTATGCGTCCAGTTCACGCCCATCGCGCTGCTGACGCTGCTGGCCGGCATGGGCATGAAGATCGACCTGATGTGGGAGTACCCGGTCCATTTCATCACGGGGTTCTTCCTGATGGCGTTCTGGAAGGACGGCATCTCCTTCCGCGAGTTCAAAAAACTCTTCTGCGTCCTCATGGCGCTCTTTTTGATCGTCCAGGCTGCCGACCTTTTCTACTGGTTCACGAAGACGCGCAGCCGGGGGCATTTCGCCGCCCGCGAGTTCGCCGCGGCCGCACGGGATTTTTACCGGGAACAGACCGGTCGCGACATTCCGCTCGTGTTCGGCGACATGTGGTACGCCGGATGCGTGATGCAGTACCTGCCGGAACACCCGTTCGCGGGCTCGTTCGAGGATCCATACGACGAGTTCAGGTTCCGCTCCGTCCTGGACCGGGAAGGCGCGCTCGGCGTTTTCCACGAGGACGACATCGAACTGCTGGCGGATGCGCTCAAGCTCAATGCCGACGAGCTCAAAAAGGATACCCGCGTCTTTGCTTTCAGCTTCAAGGCTCCCTTCGGCAAGACAAAAACGCATGAGATATCCTTCGCGGTGATCCCGCCCCGCAAGGCCGGCCGGGAGGCTTCCCAGGTTCAAATCCGGACGCGGGAATGAGCGCCGCTTCACCGCGTCGACCGGAATGCGTACGGCAAGGCTTCCGCCGCATGCCGGACTCGTCGGGACGCGAGCGGGCCGCATTACGTTTCACAACTCCAAAAACCATTGAAAATGCGCCATATTTCCGAAAAAATGGATTTTTTTAAAGAAAAACGCATTTTTTTTTGTTTTTTCGCTTGACATTGCTCAAGTGAGGAGGTATATTTCGCTAACCCTTAACCTGGAGGAGTGTCCATGAAACACAATTTCTACGACGTCAAGATGAAGAAGAAAGTCTCTGCCGATGTCACCGCCGCGGTCAAATTCGGCAAAGGCACCCGCACCCGCTACGCCTTCAAGGCCCTGACGAAAGATGGTCGTTCCCTGACCGCCTTCGTCAAGAAGGATGACTGGGATAAGTTCAAAAAGTGATCCCCGATCCCTTTTTGCGGGACGCCCTGGCGACAGGGCGTCTTTTTTTTGCCTTTTCGGCAGAGACCACCGTCCCCGGCTTCAACTCGGGATACGCACGCGGGCACGCTCCGGTGCGTCATTTTTTCAAAAAAAAACGTCCCTCTATTTGATTTAAGCCAAGTTTGTGGTATATTGCTGTTTGTATTCTTTTTTGCGAACCATCTTCGGAAAGGCTCTTCCATGACCAGATTCCTCTCTGCCGTTCTTTTTCTTTTTGTTTTCTGCGCCATGCTCCCGGCATGCAAGCTGTCCGAAGCGGAAATCGATGAAATGCTCGGGCTGAACGACCCCGGCGAACCGTCCAACCTCTCGGTCGAACAGCTCATCAAGCACATGGAGGCCGCGACCGACCCGGAAGGCAACTTCAAGAACGCCAAATCCTACATCCTCCGCCAGGTGATCGTGGAGGAGTCCCTGGTGGACACCGACGACAACCCCTTCACCCAGCGCATGAAGACCTCCGTCGACCAGTACGAATCCGAGATCAAGTACCGCAAGCCCGACTTCGAGCGCCAGGTCTCCTACCGCAATGGCGAACCCTTCAACATCCTGCTGTTCAAAGGCGGCCGCGCCTGGACGATCGACCCCAAGAAAAGCAAGGCCACGGAGATTACCGGCCACCAGCTCCGCCTGTTCCATGTCTTCAATTCGTTCTCGCACCCGAACAACAACCTCGAGGACGTCTTCAGCACCATCGAGATCTCCACGGTCTATCTCCGCGGCGCGCGCCATTACCGCGTGGTCTGCCGCGTCGACGATCTTGAGATCGCGCCGTACGTGATGTATGTCAACGCCGATACGTTCATCACCTCGAAAATGGAAACGATCCTGTACACCGACGACGGACAGGAACTCCTCTACGTCGCCCTGCCCGACCGCTTCGAGAAGCGGGACGGCGTCCTGATGCCGACCATCACCAAGACGACCATCGGAGAAGACCGCCACGAAGTCATCCTGCTGAAGGAATTCGACCTCAACGTCACGTTCAGCGACGATGTGTTCCAGGTCCCGGAAGGCAAGATCAAGATCGGACGCAAGGGCGTCGACTGATGCCATTTCCCATTCATTTTTCGATTCAAAAGATCCCGCACCCGGTCATCCGCCGTGCGGGCTTTTTGTGTCCGCCTGAGGCTTCCTATGTCCGGCAGACGCGCTTGCAGTTCCGGAGCATGAAGAGCGGGTCGCAGGACTTTTTCGCCTGGCGGAGACCGGGAATGCCGAGGTCCTGTTCGCGGTTGAGCAGCCGGGCGCGCCCCTGCAGCGCGGCAGCCGGCCGTCCTGGGAGAATCTTCCTTTTTTTCGTTTTTTTCTTGAAATGACAACATCCGGGGATTATATTATGCGAAAACAGCGATTCACATCCATATCCGAGTTTTTTTCAAGAGCAAAAAACATCCACCGCGGAGATACCGGGGAGAACACGAAACAATGGCAAAAAAAGAGGACAAGAAGCCGATGGATCTCATCCGGGACGAAATCTCCCGTCTTGCCTCGGGGATCGAACAGGCAAAGGAAGAGCACGACCGGTCCATTGCCGCGATCAGGGCATGGAAAAAGGAACAGGATGGGGAAATCGATGAAATGGAGAGGCAGTTGAAACTCCGCTATGACGGCACGGTCATCGATACGGATTTGCTGAAACTCCAAAAGGATGTCGAACTTCATGAACGGCAGGTTCAGGAAAGGATAAAAAAGGACCGGGAAGAGTGCGAAGCATTGTCCCGGGAGATTGATGATTTTTTAAAAAACAACACTTCAAAATAAAACGACTTAAGGAAAGGAAATCAGAATGGAAAATGCGGAATTGATCCTGGCCGCAGCAAAGGAAGCTACACACATCGTCGACGACATCATCAACGCATGTGTCGAATGCAGGAAAATCGATGCGCAGATAGAAGCCATGAGAGCTCAGGCCGAAGTGGATAACCACCGGCTCGACGTTCAGGAAAAAGCTTTGAAGCTTCAGCACAAGGAAAACATGAAAATCATTGATGAATATTCCAAGCGTTTACAGAAATATCTCGACGACCACCACAAAGAAATAGAAGATGCTCATAAAACGCAGGGAACTCGTCGCAGACAATTAGATGAAATCAATGCTGTAATCCTTGACACGAACACTCCGGAAGATACGAGAGCTACCCTTATAAGGTATTATGCCTTGGTCTCTCAACAAATGGAGGATACTACAATGGCACTTCTCCATGACTCCATTCAATTGATTCAAAAAACTGACATGATTTGCCTTCCCGACCACAAACCATCTTCCCAAAAACAAATATCAACCTCGGAGGAGGATTGAGTTATGATTGTCGATGGTGTAGCAATCCTTCTTATCGGCGGGGTCATTAAAAAATGTTCCGATCTTAAAAAGGAAAACGAACGGAAATCAAGGGAGCTGGAGAGAGAGGCAAAAAGATGCCGGCGGCAATTGGCACAGAGAAGGGGTGAGATCGCGCATGAGAGAGCCGTGAACAATCATAAGGAGAGAATAAAGAGCATAACTGCTGCCTGCAGGGCTAAGGAGCAGATGAGAGAGAAAAGAAAAAAACAAATTGCTTCTGCAGAGAGCGATCTTGCTACCTTCAAAGAACATTTGAAGCAGGCAAAAAAGGAAAAAGCAAAAGAGAATCGGGAAATCAAAAAGCTGTCGAAGGAATCGGAAGAATATGTCATAAAAAAGAATGCCATTACTCAGTATACATCCTATATACGCCATCTGAACAATCAAATCAAAAAATATCAGGGGTTTTCAGACGGATTTCAGGAGGATTTGTCTCAGATTGAAGAACAAATCATGGAGTTAGGTAAACAAAAGGAAGCGACTCGAAAGAAAATCGAGAAACTGAAAAACGGAAGAAGCAGGAGAATCGCCCGGCAGAAGGCCGCCGAGGAAGAAGAAGAGGAAGAAGAAGA